>DASUZC010000255.1:0-3115 GCA_036377095.1 Gemmatimonadaceae bacterium | reverse complement strand
CAATCCTTTCCTTCCACTTCACCGACGACGTTGACGACTTCAGACACGTTCGCCGCCGGCCGTCGTTTGTCGATGATCGCAAGCGAGCCGTTGAGCCGCTTCGCGAACCCTCGCGCCATTTTCGCCGAACCTACGTCAGGCGCGACTACAACCAATTCATGAAGATTCTTCTTTCGGTAATGCGAAACAAAAACCGGTGCTGCGTACAGGTGATCCACCGGAACGTCGAAGAACCCCTGCAACTGGTGCTGGTGAAAGTCGAGTCCGAGAACCCGGTTCGCTCCAGCTGCCATAATCATGTTCGCCATCAGCTTAGCACCAATGGCAACTCTCGGCTGGTCCTTGCGGTCCTGCCGGGAATATCCGTAATAGGGCATCACGCACGTAATCCGTGCGGCTGACGCCCTGCGTGCCGCATCGATCAGGAGCAGGAGCTCCATGATGTTGTCGGCCGGCGGATTCGTCGGCTGAACGATGAAGACGTCATTGCCTCTGACGTTCTCGTCGATTCGCACGAAAATCTCGCCGTCGGCGAAGCGGTTGACCGTCGTTTTACAGAACGGAATATCCAGCGTCGTCGCGATCTCATCACACAAGTCCGGATTAGCGGGCCCGGCGATGAGCTTGAAGCCATGAGCGGGTACGGACAATCCGTCCATGCAGCCCTAAAAGTTAAGTTGGGAAAGGACTTAGATCAATTGCCCCCGGTGGATTCGAACCACCATTACCGGATCCAAAGACCGGTGTCCTGCCATTGGACGAGGGGGCAGCGGCGAGCGAAAGCTAGTCCAGTATCTCGACCGGGACAACGCTCGCAGAAGTGCGCGTGACGACGCGCCTTGTGCCTTTCGGAAGTGCGAGCGCCGGCAAATCCTCAGCGGGTTCGATCCCCGATTTTGTAACGCCGGGAATCTTGAAAACCGTCGAACCCGAGCCGCTCATACGATAAAAGAGCTCGTACCTGTCTCCACGACTGAGAAGCTGATCGATCGCCGGATATTGTTTGCGAATCACCGGCTCGAAGTCATTGAGCGAGTGACGCGCCGCGGATTCCCAGTCGGCAAACATTTCCGCAGTGAGATCGGGTGACTCGCTCGCTCTGGTGCCGCGCGATTCGTCCAGCAGCGCGTACGCTTCACCGGTGTCGATGCCGAACGGAGGGAAGAAGAGGTACACGTCTCTGGATGGGAGTGGGGGAAGGCCGAGTAACTTCTCCCCGCGACCCCAGCCGAGCGCCATCGAGTAGTCGCTTGTCAGAAACGGAACGTCGGACCCGAGACGAAATGCGAGGGCGCGCAGCTGCTCGTTCGAAACCGGGTTCTCGGAAATCGTGTTCAGAATGCGAAGTACCGCGGCCCCGTCCGCGCTGCCGCCGCCGAGTCCGCCGCCGATCGGAATGCGCTTCTTGATCACGATCTCGAATCCATGGGGCCATCCCGTCTCGGCCGCGTAAATCTCGGCCGCGCGAAAAGCCAGGTTTTCCTCCTGGGGCTGATCACGCATCACACCGCAGCGCAGGGTGCGTGCTTTCTCTCGAATGTGGACGCGCACATCATCACCGAGATCGACCCTCAGAAAAACCGTCTCGATGGAGTGAAATCCGTCGGGCTCCTTGCCCAGCACACGCAGCGAGAGATTGATCTTCGCCTGCGCCAGCGTCCGCCCACCGCGCGCGGTCATGACGCTTCCGTCGTCGGCTGCAGATCGCGCAGCTTCACGCCCAGGCGCGTGAAGTAGTAGGCGCCGATGAGCGTGATGGGAATGAAGGAGAAGAGGTGATATCCGATCGCCCATGTCGCTGCCTGTTCACGGTCAACGCCGTAGATCGCCAACCCCTGAACCGACATGTACTCGAACACTCCGAAGAATCCGGGCAGCGCCGGCACCGCAGTGCCGAGCGCGATGAATGCCTGGAGGAAGAGCGCAGCGGAGAAGGGTGCGTCGATTCCGACAGCGCGGAACGATAGCCAGAACCCGACGGCGTTCAGCATCCAATGAGCGATCGTCCAGCCAAAAACCGCCGCGAACCTCGTCGGGCTGCGCAAGACACTGAGGCCCTGAAAGAAAGTCTGCAGCATACCACGGCCGCGCTCTTCGAGCGCCGGCGATACACGGCGCGCGAACAGCTCGAACACGCGAAGCAGTTGATCCGGGAAAAAGACCAGTCCGTAAAGAACCGCGATCAGGATGAGCACGACGGTTCCGGCACTCGTCGCAAAGGCGCTGAGCGGGCGCCCGATCAGAGTTACGGAGTTCGATAGCGACGGATCGAGCAGCGCGGTGGCGGCGAGCAACAACAGCACGATTGCATCGAACAGTCGGTCAACTGCCAGCGAAGCAATGGATGCCGCGAAGGGAACCGGCGCCTCGCGCGTCAACGCGTAGGCACGGGCGATCTCGCCGGCGCGCGCCGGGACGACATTGTTCACCATCATGCCGATGGCGGTGGCGTGCCAGAGGGGGGCGAACGGCAAGACACCCACGACCGGCTCGAGGATCGTGCGCCAACGGCGCGCGCGCAGGGCGAAGATTGCCGTCGCACAGAAAATCGCCGCGGCAAACAGCCACAGATTGGCGTGCGAGAGGCGATTGACGACTTCGCCTGCCGATACGCCGCGGAGCGTCCAGTAGATCAGCGCGACGCTGAGGAGCGCGCCGATTGCGGCGCGCCATCCCGCTCGCAAGCGCTACTCGGTCGCCGCGAGCTCCACCAGATCGACGAGCTCGTCGACGAGCGCGCGTGTCGGCGGAGTACCACTCTTCTTCAAGGCGCGACGGATCTCTGCGGCGCGTTCGATCGCGCGCTGGCCTCGGTACAGCAGGTCCTGGATGGGAACGAGCTCGGTTGCCGCCGGTTGCGGGCCGGAGTGGCGCGTCTCCAGGGACCGCATGGTGGCGAGACTGGAGTTGAGCACATCACGTAGCTCGCGACCCTTGGGCGGCGTTTGTGTGCTCGCTGGCGTTGGTCGCGGCGGCGCTGCCTGGGCGTTTGTCGGCTGGGACGGAGTCGTCGGCACGCGCTTGACTTCGGGTGACAACACACCGGGTCCGATTCCGCCACCCTGGTCACGCAGCTGCTGTTCGTAAGTTGTACGCGGATTTGGCGCGACGTAGA
>DASUZC010000254.1:0-11667 GCA_036377095.1 Gemmatimonadaceae bacterium | reverse complement strand
TTTAGCTCTCGGCGTTCTCTCTACATTCGGACCAGCGCCGGGCTCGGTAGAAGGATTGATCTACACGATCATCTCGCCGGCGGCGCAGATTCTCGGACTGTGGGAGGTTCTCCTGCAGTCGCTGTTGTTTTCGGTCATCCTCTTCTATTGGGTCAATCACCCCGAGAAGAGATGGCTTAGCTGGGCGCTGGGCGTCGGCTTCTCCATCGTGATAATCCTCGGTCTGCTGGGAATTCTCAGCGGGGTAGTCACTGGTGGGGCCGAACATTCTGGTTAAGTAGCTCCTCAATGACCGACTTCATTTCACCGGGACGCGAATTCTTACGGCGCGGAAATCCGCGCGCGTATCATGTGCATCTCACCGCGATCGACAGTGCGTTCTGGCGCGATCATCTCGCCTTCCGCGATCGGCTTCGCTCAGACAACGCTTTGCGTGATGCCTACGCCGCCTTAAAGCACGATCTCGCGGCCCGCTTTCCCCGAGACCGTGAGGCGTACATCGAGGGGAAGGGGACGTTCGTGAAGGACGTCATTGGGCGGCCGTAGGCTTCGCCAGGACCCCAAATGAAACTTTTCCTCTTGACAGCCCGTTCTACAAGTGTAGAATCTACACCTGTAGAGACACCACGAGGCTTTAGATGCCTGATCGCCAACAGCTGACCGAGCTCCAGATCGCCGTACTTCGCCTCCTCTGGGAACAGGGCGAGCTGACCGTCGCGCAGATCTGGGAGCAGCTGTACGCCGACCGAAAGCTGGCGCAGACGACAGTCGCCACCATCGTCGCACGACTCCAACGACGGCGCATCCTCGCCCGACGCAGCCGAGATCGCCAATTCGTCTATCGCGCCCTCGTCACCGAAGCTGACGTTCAGCATTCAATGGTGAGCGAGCTCACCGAGCGTCTCTTCGCCGGCGATGTCACCGCGCTCGTGAGCCACCTGCTCTCCGCGCGTGACATGACTCCCGGCGACCTCGCGCGCGTCAGGAAAATCCTCCAAAGCGCTCGTCCAAAGACCGGAGAGTCAGTATGACCAGCACCTTTTCGTCAACCGCGCTCGCGTGGCTTCTTACTTACGCGATTCACAGCTCCGTTCTTCTTTCGCTGGCATGGGTGCTCGTGCGCGCACGACGCTGGTCTCCAGGCGCATCCGAGCTTCTATGGAAGTCGGCGATACTCGGCGGAATCATCACCGCCAGCGCGCAACTGTGGCTTGACGTGCATCCGGCAGGAACCGTCATGCTGCAACCGCCGGCGGTGATACAGTCCGCGAAGCAACTCACCCCGATTGCGCGGGAAGCGGGAAGCGGAAAGGGGGAAGCGAAACGAGCGACTCAGGAAGACGGCTTCATCGCACGGCCACCACAATCGCCCGCCGAGCAGTCGGCGCCGACGATCACGGCATCGAAATCATCCATCGCCGTCGTTGCGTGGGCGCTGGTCGCCCTCATCCTCGGCGTGAGTTACGCGGCGCGACGACTGATCCTCGTAGGACGACTGGGCGATAGACGCGCTGTACCCGATGGCCAGCTTGTCAACATGCTGGCCGAGCTCGCACGAGAGGCAGGATTGCGTCGCACACCGCGACTCACCTGTACGTCGAGGATATCGAGTCCAGTAGCACTCGGCATTCGCGAGATCTGCGTCCCTGAAACCGCGCTCACCGATCTCGATACCGATCAGCAGCGCAGCCTGCTCGCTCACGAATTGGCGCACCTCGCCCGTCGCGATCCGGTTTGGCTTGGTGTCGGCAGTTTGATCGAGCGCGTCTTCTGGATTCAACCGCTGAATCGCGTCGCGAACAGGCACATCGCAACGTCGGTGGAATTCCTTTGCGACGATTGGGCAGTGCGTCGAACAGGATCTGGTGTCCCACTCGCCCGCTGCCTGGCACAGGTCGCGGAGTGGATTCAGGCATCGCCGCTCGGTGTTCCAGTTGCCGGCATGGCGGAGGAGCGTTCATTGCTGGTCACTCGCGTCTCGCGGCTGATCGAAGGCGCCAGGCCATCGACGCGTTCGAGACGTGGTCTCGCATTCGGCGCGGTTGCCGTACTCGTCGCGACGATCCTCATCGCACCGGGCGTCTCAGGCAAGACAGGTAGTCTGTTGCTCGCTGACGAGACGCAGAAGGCAAGCGTTGCCGGTGCGAAGAACGCTGACCACAACGCATCATCTCCAGCCTCGCCGTCGCAGTCGGTCAGCACCACCGCGACCATGGCGCAGCAACCCACTGCCAGACAGGACACGGGTGCGGACACCGGTGTCGTGAGCGCACTGATCGCGCGTCTGGAGGATGAGAACGCAGAAGTTCGTCGGGCGGCAGCACATTCGCTCGGACGACTGAAAGATTCGCGCGCGGTGCCCGGATTAATCGCGGCATTAAAGGATCCTGATCCAAAAGTGCGCGCGGCAGTCGCCGAAGCCTTGGCCGAGTTCGAGGACCCGCGAGTAATTCCACCGCTTGCGGAGCTGCTCACCGATCAATCGACGGAAGTAAAGAAGAGTGCACTCGACGGGCTCTCGCATTTTGAAACCAATCTGCCGGCCGCCGGCATCATACGCTTGCTCAGCGACCCTGATGCAGACGTTCGACACGAGGCCGCCCATCTCGCGGGCAAGTTGCACGACAGGACGGCAACCGGCGCCTTGGCCAAGTTGGTTGGGGATCCCGATAAGGACGTGCGTCGAGCAGCCATCGAGGCAATTGGCGAGTTGGGCGATCCAAACGCAGCAGTTGCAGTGGTTCCTGGGCTGTCCGATGCCGACGCCGACGTCCGCGAACAAGCGATGAGCACGATCGAAGACCTCAAGGCGCCGATCTCCGAGTCGACGCTGATTGCTCTGATGCGCGATCGCGACGCCGACGTTCGGCAGAGGGCGGCACACCTGGCTGGCGACCGCTCGATAGTCGGCGCGGTTCCGACGCTGCGTCGGATGCTGGAAGACACGAACGCCGATGTGCGCGAGAGCGCGGTCGATGCGCTGGGCAACATTGCAGACAACGCGGCCTACGATGCGTTGCGCGCAGCACTGACATCGAAGGACCCGAAGGTGCGACGCGCGGCCGCGGAAGCGCTCGGAGAGCGGAGACCATGATCATGCGCGGAATTGCAGTATTACTGGCATCCACCGCCGTCGGGGCCGGCGCGATTGGCGCGGCAGTCAAAATGGCCCCCACGACCGCGACAACGGTCACGTTCAGTGATGACCATGATTGGGAACACAGCCGTCCCGGCCCCGATTCCGGTCGCGTTGCCATTCTGATCGACGCGCTCGGCCGCACCGATCCTGTAGTGTGTGAGTTGATCGCCGACCAGCTTGGCAATTTCTGGATGGGCGGCAACAGAGACGGCGTCGGACGTCTGGCCGCGGCGCCGATGACCGTCCAGGTTGCGAAGGACTCGATTGGCGGTACCATCACCGACCAGCGCGCGATCAATCGACTCATCGCCGAGCTCGATGGCCCGAACGCGTGCACGCGACGGGTGGCGAGCAAGCTGCTCGGCGAGAGCGCGATCAGCTCGACACGGTTGAATGCGCTCCTGAATGATGCATCCGCCAGCGTTCGAGAGTCGGCGGCACTGGCAGCCGGAAATGGCGAGCATCGCGATGCCGTGCCGGCTCTCCAGCGTGCGCTCGACGACAGATCGCCGGCAGTGGTAGCAATGGCGGCCTGGGCGCTCGGCGAGCTCGAAGACAAGAAATCGGTTCCCGCGCTGTTGAAACTCGTGCGAGGCGGCGATTCACATGTGCGACTCTCGGCAATCTGGGCGCTCGGTCAGCTCGAGGATACGCGAGCGGTACCGGACATCGTCGCGACCTTGAGAGATCCCAACCCCGCGATCAGGGAGATGTCGGCCGATGTGCTCGGCGATTTCGAGAAGGCGGACGCGATTGCACCACTCGAGCGCGCGTTGAGCAGCGATACAGATGCGCGTGTGCGCGCGGAGGCAGCGGCTTCGCTGGGTCAGATCCAATCGCCATCGTCTGCGCCGGCGCTGGGGAGAGCGCTGTCGGATGCGGATATCAAGGTCCGCCGTGCGGCTGCGGAAGCTCTCGGTGATCTGGACGAGTTGCGTGTGGCCCCGCCGGGTCTGGTGTCGGCGTTATCAGCGAACGATCCGGAGCTGCGCTATCGCGCGGCGAAAGCGCTCGCCGAGATTGCCGATCCTGCCACGACGCCGGCGCTGATTGGGATTCTTTCGAGTCCGGATGCGGAGCTGCGAAGGAATGCAGTCGAGGCTCTCGGCAACATCGGAACGCCGGCGGCTGTTCAGGCGATTACCAATGCTCTGACCGATCGCGATGCGGAAGTGCGCAAAGCCGCCGCGGAGGCACTTGGTGACATCAACGATCATGAAGGTTGATTATCACCAGGCGATTCAACCGCCCTGGACGACTTGAACTGAGGTGTTAGCTGCAACCGAACTAGAGCGTTAGACTCTACGGGATGACGGCTGTGTACGACCGCGTGATTCTCGGCGGACGAGTCGTGGATCCCCAATCGGGCCTCGATGCAGTCCGCAATATCGGACTCCGCGACGGGCGAATCGCGGTCATCACGACGGAAGCAATGCAGGGTCGCGACACAGTAGATGCGCGCGGCCTCGTCGTCGCGCCCGGGTTCATCGACCTGCATTCTCACGGAACGACCGCTGAGACGTACCGTCTCCAGTCGCTCGATGGCGTGACGACAACTCTCGAGCTCGAGCTCGGCACGGCGGATGTCGATGCGTGGTACCGCGAGCGCAGCGATAGGCAGCTCATCAACTACGGTGTCAGCATCGGCCATATCAAGGTCAGGATGGCGGTGATGCGTGATTCGGGCACCTTCATGCCGGTGGACGAGGGAGCCTACCGTGCGTCGACGCCGGAGCTGATTGCCGAGATCGCGAAGCGCATTGAGGTCGGCCTGAGCGAGGGTGCGGTCGACATCGGTGCCGGGTTTCCATACACGCCCGCGGCAACCAGGGATGAGTTGCTCACGGTCTTCGGTATCGCCGCGAGAACGAAAACACCAATACATCTGCACATCACGCCGGGCGCCGCCGGTCTGAAGGAAGCGCTTTCACTCGCCAGCGAGACCAACGCTCCCTTGCACGTGGTCCACATTAATAGTTCGAGCCTTAGCGAGACGCCGGCGATGCTCGGGATGATCAGGGAAGCCCAGGCTCGTGGGAATGACGTGACGACGGAGGCGTATCCGTATACGGCCGGAATGACAGAGATTCAGTCAGCGACCATCCAGGACATCTATAGGGCCGCGCCTGATGCGAGCCTCGCCGATATCGAGTGGCCGAGGACGGGCGAGCGGTTGGATCGGCAAAGCTTTGAGAGATATACGAAGGTTGGTGGGCCGATTGTCGTCCACTCCAATACTGAGCAGATGGTCGTCGCTGCGATAACGAATCCACTCACCATCATCGCCAGCGACGCGTATTGGCAGAACGGCACCGGCCATCCGCGGACCGCTGGCACGTTCTCGAGAGTGCTTGGCCGGTACGTGCGCGACACGCAGTCTCTCTCACTGATGGAAGCAATCCGCAAAATGACACTGATGCCGGCGCGGCGGCTCGAAGCGAGAGTGCCGGCGATGAAGCAGAAGGGGCGTCTGCAAGTTGGCGCGGATGCCGACATCACCATCTTCGACGCAGCGAGAGTGATGGATAGCTCGACTTATCGGGAGCCGGCACTATCGCCTGTTGGCATTGAGCACGTGATTGTGAACGGTGTTTCAGTCGTCGCGAAAGGGAAACCAGTCGATGGTCTCGCGCCGGGAAGGCCGGTGCGGGCACCAGTTAATCGTCGCTGACGGTCGCGATGACTTTTCGGTGATGGCGCGTTGCAACGCGCGAGTCACCAGGAGGCGAGAGGAACTCGCTCGAATAATTGAACTTACGACTTAGCAGTGACGATGCGTCCGATATCGAACATCTCAGCGCTGCAGCCAACTAATTCGAGCGCGCGAAAACAAACGGTCCGATTTTCGCGCAATTCCGAAAACAACCGAGGCGTCCCATAAAAACACCGACGCCTTATTAGAAGATTCACTCTTCCGGAGCCACGTCGCTCCGCATAAATGTTGGAGACAATATGAAGCTGCAAACAGCTAGCAGCGCGCTCGCGCTGACTATGGCTCTCGGTCTTGCTGCGTGCAATTCCGACACGCCGACCGCCCCAAAGGCAAACGCTCCCCAGACAGGCCAGTTAGACAAGCAAGGCCCGAACGCCCGTGGTCAGTCCCTTGATTTTGCTGTTCAGGGACCGCTTTCGCGCGCCGGCGAGGTCGTAGGAAATTTCACCGGAACATTCCACGTCACGAAGTTTGGGTTCGATCAAGCGACACGGCAGCTGATGGTGACGGGCCTTCTCAGCGGAACGGAAACGTTCGTTGATGGGACGACTGCCCCAATAGCTGATCAGGAAGTGACGACCACCGCGACTTTGAAGAAGGGATCGCAGGTTTCGTCGTCGACGAGCACGCCGTATCAATTCGCGAGCTCATCCATGTACCAGTTCACCGCGAGCTGCGGAATCCTGCTGCTCGACCTGGGTCCGCTTCATCTGGATCTGCTCGGTCTCGTCGTCGACTTGAACGAGGTCGTTCTCGACATCACGGGGCAGACGGGAGCCGGCAACCTGCTTGGCAATCTCCTTTGCGCGCTGACAGGGCTGCTCGACATCCCAGGGGCAATCGCAGGAATCATCAACCTGATCGATTCGATCAACCAGCTCCTCGGGAGTATCGGCGGATTGGCGACACCTACCGTGGCGCCGCTCCCATTCGACATGGCGCACGGAGCAGTGCCAATTCTACGATCAACCTAGCTGAAGAAGTCATAAGCAAACGGACGGGGCGAAGAGCTATGCTCTTCGCCCCGTCGTGCTTGCAGGCTCGCATCCAAGGCACTTGCATGACAATAGCGCTTTCAGTTGCGTGATAAAAGTAAAAGCGCGCTCCAGTGGGTAAGTCGTCATTGCGTCATGCAAGTGATGAAGCTACTTTCGCCGTCATGCTTGGTCGGACCTATCATAAGGAAGTCGATTCGGCGGCCCGCGCACTCGAGATCGTAGGGGAGCGCTGGAGCCTCCTCATCCTTCGGAATGCTGCCTTCGAAGGAATGACGCGGTTCACCGACTTTCAGAAGAGCTTGGGCATTGCGCCGAATGTTCTTGCAGCTCGTCTGGAGCACTTCGTCGAGACGGGGATCATGGCGATGTCTGACGGCTCCGATGGCCGGCCGACCTATCAGCTGACCAAGAAAGGCATCGACTTCAAGCCCGTTGTTATCGCCCTCAGTGATTGGGGCGACCGGTGGGCCGCGCCGGATGGTGCCCCCGTCGTTTACGAGCACACTGGGTGTGGCGGGCGGGTCCGCCAGCGCATGAAGTGCAAGCGATGCGGGGAGCGCATTCAGGCACAGGACGTCGGTGCCCGAAAGGCCTAAGTCCCTTGGCTCCGCAGTCCTGATCACATGGCTGGTGACAGCCGCATGGGACTTCCTTTGTGCGAGCGCGCTCAGCGTCTTCGCATACGGCTCGACTTTCAGCCGGCTTTGGCAGGGCGTCGCTTCCGTTGTGCTGGGGAAGGTTGCGCTCGAGATGGGAGCCTTGGGCGTCGCCGCCGGCTTGGCGCTTCACCTTCTTGTCGCTCTCACCTGGTCCGCCCTGTTCGTTTTTGCAGCCGCCAGGTCGCGTGCGCTTCAGCAGGCACTCGTTAAGCCGGCTGGCGCCTTTGCGGTTGCTGCCGTCTACGGACCCATCATCTGGCTGGTGATGTCACTCGCCGTCATCCCGCTGGCGACGGGCAGACCGCCGACCATCGGCTTCCGCTGGTGGGTGCAGATCTTCGCGCACGTGCCGTTCGTCACCATCCCGCTTGTCTTCACTGCCCGTCGTACCCTCGGACTCGCCGGAAACGGCAGAGGGTGATCACTCCGGCAGTCACATAGCAAGTTTGTTCGCCGCGTTGAGCGCTGAAACCTTGTAACACTCAGCCAGCGTCGGATAGTTGAAGACAGTGGAGAGGAAGTAGTCCAACCCACCGCCGAGTCCGAACACCGCTTGCCCGATGTGGAGCAGCTCGGTGGCCCCGGTTCCGATGATGTGCACGCCAAGCAGCCTTCGGTCCACTCGATGAAAGAGCATCTTGAGCAGGCCGCTATCGTCGCCGAGAATCTGGCCGCGCGCGATCTCGCGGTAGCGCGCGATCCCTATTTCGTAGGGCACCTTGTTCTTCGTCAGCGTCTGCTCGGTCGAGCCGACCATCGAGATCTCCGGTACCGAGTAGATGCCGATCGGAAAGTGGTTCGCCATCGGTGCTGCCGGTACGCCGAACGCGTAGCAGGCCGCGAGACGCCCCTGCTCGCTGGACGTCGCGGCCAGACTGGGATATCCGATGACATCACCAGCGGCGAGTATATGGGGCACCGAAGTGCGGAATCGCTCGTCAACAGCGATGCGGCCCCGTTCGTCAGCCACCAATCCGGCGTTTTGCAACGCCAGCGTCTCCGTCGCCCCGACGCGTCCGACCGAGAAAAGCGCCATATCCGCGACGATGCGTTTGCCCGACTCGAGCAAAAGCACGGCCCGCTTCGGCGGCCCGTCGTTCACTGTCAGCCCCTCGACCGCTTCGCCAAAGCGGAAATTGACGTTCCGTTTGCGCATTTGATGTATCAGCTCGTCAACGATTTCCGCATCAACGAACTCGAGCGGGCGCTCGCGCATGTCGATCACTGTGACTTCGACACCGAGGGCCGCGAACATCGATGCGTATTCAATCCCGATCACCCCGGCGCCCACGACCGCCAGTGACCGTGGAAGTCGCTTCAGACCGCCGATGTCATCGCTGGAGATGACTGTCTCCCCATTCGACTCGATCTTAGAGGGCGGCACTGCGCGCGTACCACTGGCGATGAGCACGTTCGTCGCGGAAATCTCGCGTGAGATCCCATCGTTGGTGACGCGGATTCGGTGTGGATCGACGAAGGCTGCGTCGCCGCATGTCACTTCCACTCCATTGCGTGACAGCTGGTTGGAGATGACCGACCCTTCGCGAGCTACCACTTCGTCGACGCGGGCGAGCAGCTCGGGCGCGGTCGGCCGTTGCATGGCGCGGGTGCTGCCGCCATCCGGACGTGCGGCGGCGGCAAAGTGCAGGACCGCCTCGCGAAAGGTCTTGCTGGGGATGGTCCCGGTGGCGAGGCAGGTTCCGCCGAGTGTGCTTCGACGCTCGATCAGGGCAACGCGCTTACCCAGCTTCGCGGCCTGAACGGCGCCGCGCTGCCCCGCCGGGCCGCTGCCGATGCAAATCAGATCGTAGTCGAAGGAGTCGCTCACCTGAGCCTACCGCGACGCAACCTCGAAGGTCGCCGTCAGTAGTCCAAACAGGAATCCATCCTCAGTCACCCCGGGATTTCTGAAAACGAGATATACGTCGTGCACTCCCGTAGTCGGCCGCAGCACCGTCCTCAGCCGTAACGGCATTTGGTCGGTAGTTGGCCGAATCGATTCGGTCTCGCCGAGCAATGCGCCGGTCGGCGAATCGAGGTGCACCTCGATCTTTCCGCCCTTGGCGTTGTACTGAGCCGGTGCCACCGCCGCAAACGTCACCGCACCGATTCCCGTCAGATCGATCTGCTTCAAGGTTACGGTTGAACCAGGTCGATTCACGACCGTGATCTCGACCGGCAGTTGTTCGACCGCCTGCTTCGACACTCCGTCCGACAATTCACCGTTCGCTACAACCACCGTCGGCGACTGAAGGACAATCTCTTTTTCCTTCGTGATCGCGGGCATTCCGTTCGCGCCGCGATCGGTGTACGCCGCGCGCACGACTACCGCGCCTTTGGGCGCATCGCCCGAGCCGGCGGGCGGGACATACGAGCCGCGCACAGGCAGCGAAGGCCCGCTCGTCGGACGATCGGCGAGGCTCATGATGTAGGCGAGCATTGCCGACGCCTGCTCGTCGGTCAGCGCCGGATGTGCGGGCATTGCCACATTGCCCCAGACACCGGATCCGCCCTCACGAATCTTCCGCACCAGACGTCCCGTCACCCTAGCGGTGCTGTCCTTGTACCTCCGTGCGACATCCGCGTACGCGGGTCCGATCGACTTCCTGTTCAACTGGTGACAGGAGAGACAGTCGCTGCCCTCGATCAACCGCCTGCCTCTCTCAAACACGGTCATTGCTCCGCCGGACGGTGATCCCTCTTTCAGGTACTGCGCCGTCACATTCACGCGACTGGCGGGGATGCTTCCGCTTTGCAGCGAGCCATCTTCGCGATCCGCCACGCGGACTGCGTAGCGCACTGGAACGCCGGGGACAAAGAACGTCTTGTTGCCGACGAGATCGACATCGACCACAGCCGGCTCGTTGCCGGCCGCGATCGGCACGCTCGCGGTGGACTGTGCACCATGGGCGTCGGTGACTGTCAGCGACGCTGTGTACGTGCCCGGTCGAGTGAGGGTGAATGACGGATTCGCCTGACTCGATCTTGCCACCGTTCCGCCCCCCACTCGCGAGATCGTCCACGCATACCGCAGCGAATCCTCATCGAGGTCCAACGTCCCCGCCGACGAAAGCTTGACGCGCATCGGAAGAGCACCGGTTGGACGATCGACTGCCACCGCGACGATCGGCTTCCGGTTGCCGGCGTTGTACTCGACCTTGACCAGGCGCGCGTCGTCATTGCCCTGGAACCACGCGGTACCGTACTCGAGGATGTACATGTCGCCGCTCGGCGCGAACTCCATCTCGATCGGAGCGCTGAACTTGGCGCTCGGCATGAATTGCTCGATCGAGACTAGATCGCCCTTTGAGTCCATCGTCACTGCCATTATCCAGTGACGCATGAATTCATAGATGAAGAGCTTTCCGTCGTAGTACTGCGGGAACGGTCTGGCCGCGTTGCGGAAATCACTTCTGTAGAACACCGGGCCGGCTTCTGCCGCTCGACCACCAGTGCCGACTATCGGAAAATCCGTTGACGGTGCGTACGGATACCAGATGTAGGCGCCGCGCGCGGGCGGTAGGTCATTCAAGCCGGTGTTGTTTGGTGAGCGATTGACCGGATGCGCCGGATCGAACTGCGCGCCGGCAGTGACATGCGCCGAGTCAATCCAGGTGACCTTGTAATAAGCCTGGTTGTTGCCGACGAAGTACGGCCAGCCATAGTTGCCCGCGGTGCGCGCCTGGTTGATTTCGTCGTAGCCACGCGGTCCGCGTCCAACGGAATCCACATTCGCATCGGGACCGACGTCGCCCCAATAGACGAATCCGGTGTGCGAATCGACCGAGATCCGATAAGGATTGCGATGCCCCATCGTGTAGATCTCCGGCCGCGTTTTCGGAGTTCCTTTCGGAAAAAGATTCCCGTCAGGGATTGTGTAGCTGCCGTCGGGCTCGGGATGGATACGAATGATCTTTCCACGCAGGTCGTTGGTGTTGCCCGACGATTTCTGCGCGTCCCAGGGCATGCGATCCGGGCGCTCGTCGATCGGGGCGTAGCCGCTGGCGAAAGGATTCGAGTTGTCACCGGTGGAGAGGTAGAGATTGCCCTTGCTGTCGAATGCGATCGAGCCGCCGGTGTGGCAGCACTGCAAGCGCTGAGTGGGTACCTCGAGGATGATTTTCTTCGAGTCGAGGTGGATTACGTCTCCCTGCATGT
>DASUZC010000253.1:0-18393 GCA_036377095.1 Gemmatimonadaceae bacterium | reverse complement strand
CCTCCCCGCGAGAGAATCATGTCGCGGAAACGCTGACCGTTCTCGGCGGTGAGCCCGCCGTGCTCGCGGAACCAGGCGTAGGCGTCGTCATCGAGGACTTCGCTCCACGTGTACGCGTAGTAGCCCGCTGAGTAGCCGCCGTCCCAGATGTGCGAGAAGTAAGTGCTGCGATAGCGCGGGGGAATCTCCGGAACCGCGACCTTGTAGTTCCGCAGCGCCTGCGCCTCGAACGAATCGACTTCCGGCGCCGGTGTTCCCGCCGGCAGAGTGTGCCAGGCAAAATCGAGCAGCGACGCCGCCATCAGCTCGGTCGTCGCGAATCCCTGATTGAACGTCCGCGACTGTTTGATCTTCTCGACGAGCGCTGCCGGCATCGATGCGCCGGTCTGGTAGTGCTTCGCAAAGTTGGCGAACACCGTCGGCTCGAGCGCCCAGTGCTCGTTGAATTGGGACGGGAATTCGACGAAGTCGCGCGGCACGTTGGTACCTGACAGCGTCGGATACTCGACGTTCGAGAACATGCCGTGCAAAGCGTGGCCGAACTCGTGGAACATTGTCGTCACGTCGTCGAACGTGAGCAGTGCCGGCTGACCAGCCGCGGGCTTGGTGAAATTCGCAACGTTGAACACGACCGGCTTCGTGCCGATCAGTTTCGTCTGATCGACGAAGCTATCCATCCACGCACCGCCGCCCTTGTTGTCGCGCTTGAAGTAATCGACGTAGAACAGCGCCAGCGATGATCCGTCCTTGTCGAACACCTCGAACGTGCGCACGTCGGGATGATAGACCGGAATGTCGCGACGCTCCTTGAATGTCAGCCCGTAGAGTTTGTTCGCAGCGAAGAACACTCCGTTCTGCAAAACGTTATTGAGCTCGAAGTAAGGCTTGATCTGCGATTCGTCGAGATCGTACTTCGCTTTCCTCACCTGCTCCGCGTAGTACTGATAATCCCACGGCTGGAGCTTGAATCCGCCTCCCTGCGTATCGATCAGCTTCTGCATGTCGGCGATCTCGGCGCGAGCGCGGGCCGTTGCCGGCGTGACGAGATCGGTCAGCAGCTTGATGGCGTTCTCCGGAGTCTTCGCGCCCTGCGTGGCCAGCGCGTACGCCGCCCACGTGGGAAAGCCGAGCAGCTTCGCTTTCTCGGCGCGCAGCTCCGCCATGCGACGGATGGTGCCGCGCGTGTCGTTGCTGTCGCTGCGTGAAGTGCGTAGTGTCGACTGCTCGAACAAGCGCTGGCGCACCGCACGATTCTTGAGCTCTGCCTGAGCGGGCTGCTGCGTGGTGTTGCGGAGTGGAATCACCCATTTGCCAGTGAGGCCACGCTGTTTGGCAGCGTCGGCTGCCGTCTGAATCTCCGCGTCAGTGAGGCCGGCGAGCTGAGTAGCGTCGTCGACCACCAGCGCGCCGACTTTGGTTCCGGCGAGGAGCTTGTTTGAGAAGTCGGTCGAGAGTTTCGACAGCTCCTGGTTGATGGCGCGCATGCGGATCTTGGCGGGCTCGGAGAGCTGCGCGCCGGCCCGCACGAAGTCGCGATTGTAGCGCTCGATGAGCGCGACCTGCTCCGGAGTGAATCCGCCGCCGTTGCGACGATCGTAAATGCCCTTCACCCGTTGATAGAGCTGATCGTTCAGGTAGACCTGGTCGGTGGCCGCTGCCAGCTTGGGCGATTCGACTTCCTGAACTTTCTGCAACGTGTCATTGGTATTGGCACCAACGACAGCGAAGAACGTCTTTGACGCACGCGTCAGCAGCGCGCCGGACTTCTCCATCGCGACGATGGTGTTGTCGAACGCTGGCGGCCTGGTCTGCTTCGCGATGGAATCGACCTCAGCCAGCCATTGGCGAATTCCTTCCTCGAGCGCGGGCTGGTAATGCTCGTTGCGAATCAGGTCGAATCGTGGCGCATGATAAGGGAGATTGCTCTCCACGAAGAACGGATTCGACGAAGTGGCGGCAGGTGCCGGAGTCGCGACTGTGGTTGTCGTGGCAGCAGGGGCACAAGCTGCGACGATTGCCGCGGCGGGAAGGAAGATGAGCGCAAAGCGCTGGGTGTAGTTCGTCATTCTCTTGTCCGAAGGAAAGTTCTGAGGGACGGCAAACTTGACGGCTGCGCAAGACGGATTCCAGAGGAGGGACCGCCGAGCGTAGTATCATTACACCGTGGCAGCCGACATGTCCCGTTTACCAAGGGGCACCAAATGAGACATCTCGCAGATTCAAAATCCGCGCGATCAGCATGGTTGTCGTTCGCTATTTCGCTCGCGATGCTCGCTGCAGTCGCAGCTGTTGTCCACGCACAAACGGAGCCTGCTCCCGATCCCCGTGCAGTGCAGGCCGAGCGCCCGACTGTTGCGACGCACGCCGGCACCGTCGCGCCGGGCTATATCGAGTTGGAAGAAGGTGCTGAATGGGACAGATGGACCGGTCGCGAGCGGAGTTTCTTCGCGCCGACGAATCTCAAGATCGGCCTCGCATCGCACGCACAGCTCAACGTGCTGTTCAACATCATCCACGACCCGCGCGTGGCAGGAGGCGATTTCGATATCGGCGATCTCACCGTCGGTGTGAAGTACCGCGTCCTCGATGACCACCCCCTACTGGGAGACTTCGCCGTTCTGCCCGCAATAAAATTCCCAACTGCGTCGGGGAATGCCGGCACGGGCACGACTGATTTCTCGTTGCTGTTCATCTCCAGTCACCGCCTCGGTCCGGTAGCGATGGACCTGAATGCAGGGGCAACACGTCGCAGTGGCGACGGAACGTCGACGCCGAGGACGGCTACGATCTGGACTGCGTCGTTTGGCTTCCCGATCAGCGGGCCAGTGGGTGCGACGGCGGAGATTTTTGGATTTCCCAGCACCAGCGGCCCGGCTGGTAGTGAGGCGACTGCTGCGCTACTACTCGGCCCAACCCTTCTGGTTCGCGACTGGCTGGCGCTCGATGCCGGGTTCATCACTCCGCTCACCGGCCCGCAGCCGCACGCTCTTTACGCCGGTTTCGTCTGGAACTTCGGTCGGCTGTAGTACTCGTCGATCACGGTCCGCACCACCAGATCGAAGACCTGCTTGGTGGGCGTGGTGTCATTGCTGGCATCGGTGTCACCCGCGTTGGTGATGAGGGATACACCGCAAGCTTGCTTCACCGCGACAATGATCTTTTCCGGGGGAATGCCATCAGTCTCGAGCTCGCGCACGAGCTCGCGCGCGACGGCTCTCACCTCTTCAGGTGAGCCGCTGCCATCAGTCGCGCGCTCAAACGCAGCGCGCAGATCCTCTTCCAGTCTCATCGTCATCCGCATTGGTCTAACGAGAGTACCGATGTTTCTACTGGTTGTTCCCTCGGTAGAGCTGACTCTTGACTGCGACCAGTCAGAGCTAGTGCGACCCGACGGGCTCAACCACGACGATAGCGAACGAGCCAGGCAGCATCGGTGGCCGGCGACGTGGATTGGTAGCCGTCGATTCGGCGGGGACAGGGCCGAACTTCGCCACCGGCACGAAGATCCGGTGCGTCGCGGCGTCGATCCCCATGGTTCGGCCACGCTCGCCAGTCTGCACACTCTCCACCACGTGATACTTGTCCGGCGAATCCTGATGAATGACCGTCAGCGTTCCGTCACCGTTCGACGTATAGATGTCGCGCAGCCGCGCATCCCAGCCGGCTCCGTCCACACCCTGACCAATCGGCAGCGTCGTCACGATCGCACGCTTGTTGTAATCCACGATCGCGAGCACCCCGCTGCGGCAGCCCACGAACAACCGCTGGCTGCGTGTGTCGATCGCCATCGATACCGGTGTCTTGCACGGCGCAGTCGACCAGCGGTTCGTCACCGCCATCGTTTTGGTATCGATCTCCACGATCTGAGCACTGTCGACGAGATTGACGTAGATCTTGCCGTTGCGCGCCGATTGTCCTGCTTCCGGCTTGCCGCCGAGAGGGATTGTGCCGACGACGGTGCCACGCCGCGGATCGACCACCGTCGCCGTATTCGCGTCACCATTGAACGAGTACACTCGCTTCGAGAACGGATCGTAGATGATGTCGTCGGCGTCGTCGCCGGCGCGAATCTTCAGCAACGGCTTGTAGCTCTCCATGTCGTACATGATGATCGAGCTGTCTTCTCCCGACGTGGCGAATCCGCGTCCGATCTCCGGAACGAGCGCCGTCCCGTGCGCGCCGTTGAAGCCTTTGATCTCGGTGATCAACTGTCCGCTGTTCATGTCGACGACCATGAAACGATTGCTTCGCGCGACGAATAGCCGATGTCGCGGCGCATCGGGCAGGATGTAATCCCAGCCTCCTTCCCCACCGACGGTGTACGTGTGGGTAACTGTGTACTTCTGTGCGGCAAGCGACGGCGCGCTGAGAAACGGCGCGACGAGCAGCGACAGCAGGACGGGTCTACGCACTTGGCTTCCTCCCATAGAGAGGAGCAAGCTACAACACGCGACAGCGGTCCTGTACCGTCCCCAAAAGAAAAACGCCGCGGGGTTTAGTCCGCGGCGTTTCTGTCAGGCAATAACCTTACTTCAGGATTACTGGCAGCTGTCGACGCTGTGCGTGTCGAGGTGCAGCAGGCAGTGCATCGAACCGATCTGCAGCGCCGGCGTGTTCGTGCCATCGAACGTCACCGTAACGCTGGTGTTCACTTCCTTGCTGGCTGATCCACCGGCGCCTTGCAGCGACGCGGTGTACTGCACGTCGATCTTGATCGAACCACTCAGCGGAATCTGGCTCGCGGCATCCTTACCAGGCATCGTGACGTTAGTAACGGTCACAGCCGACGTACCGGCGAGGCTTCTGACGCCGTCCAGACCAATGTGCGAGATCTGGTCGTTGCCGGTGCCGCTACCATTCCAGATACGCTGCGGCGCGTGGCTGATCAGACCGCTGACGGTGAGGTCTGCGGTTCTGTGAATGCTTGCGTTCCAGACGAAATCCTTTGAGAAGGTCCCGTCGGCCTGCGCCTGGAAGTTCACCGACTCGACGACTGCGGGATCCCAGTTCTGAACAGTTTGACCCTGTGCGTTATAGAACGCAAAGGATCTGGTGACCGTCAGTCCCTGCTCCGTGGTCGCCGAGCAGCTGTAGCGGCCCGACGCGTAGGTGCAGGTTGGCGAGATGCCGGTGAAACTCGGCTGACCGGAGCCGACGTTCACGTTGTAGCTGGGCGCGACCATTGAGAACGAGCCGGCGGCGGCGACGTTGTCATTGAAGCCGGCGACCTGCTGTGCAATCGCATCGCCCGAGGTGGCGGCGATGTCAGCGGTGATCTGCGCGTCGTCGATCGACGGCGGCGAGAGCACATCACTGCTGCAGGCGACTACTCCAACCGTCATGAACACTGCCGCGGCAGCGCGCATTGAGTTTCTGAATTTCATAAAAGCTTTGCTCCTGATGTTGGTGGCGCCGGTTTTCGGCGCGGCTATACCTATCAACACGAAGCATCAGCATAAACGAAACGGGAGGCGGATATCGGTCGGGGCCGACCCAAATTTCACGCGGTCAACGCGCAGTTTTTCCTGGGTAGAAAACCGGAATTGCTGATTTGTGATCAGCTGATTTGACAGCGAAATTCGCGGCGCGAACTGACCGCGCGGCGGCCAAATCAGGGAGTTCTAGGCCTCGAGGGCGTCCGAGCGATCCTTGAGCTCAATAGTCGTCGGATCCAGGTCTGGAAGGACGTCGTACTTCCAGTGGATGTGGACCATCTTGTCGAGCAGTCGCTCGAATTCCACTGGCGCGAGGGAGGTGCAGAAGCGTGCGATACGGCGCGCGATCTCCAATCGCGCCGCAGCGATGATTTCAGCTTTCTGTCGACTGTCTGGGTTCGATCGGTTCGTCACGATCCCGTTTGATACGGCAACAAGACCGCGGTTCGCCGCAAGAATCGTCCCGCGACGCGAAAAAATTCCTTTTTAGTTAAAGACCGAGCCGCTGAGCTACTCGTTGGGGTCGCGCTCGAACAGCGCCTGTTTTTTCGTCCAGCGGTGAACCTGGTGACAGGCGGGACACTTGATCGGATCCATCTCCTCGATCGGCGACAATTCGAACGTCTGCGGATCCATCGAGTAGCCCGTGTAAATCATTTTGCCCGTGTTTGGGCACTTGATGAGTATCCGGTTCACGCTCGCCTCGGTGCGGTTGCATCCACTCTGTCTGCAAAGAGGGTTCCGCTTAGCCGGGATCTACCTCACCACGCGCACTTGACCTGCGCCTTCACCGCCATCGTTTGCGGGTTCAGTCCCATCTCGTTGGAGACGACGAAATGGTAGGTCCCTGCCCTCTGTAGGTCGTAGTCGAGCGTGTTCTCCGACCCGCGAAAGGTTTCCCAAGACGACTGCGCGATCGCGGCGGGGTTGGCGTTCCAGAAGACGTATTCGTCGTCGGTGAGCAGGAAGACCTCGATATTGCCGCCGAAGCCGCTGACGCCTCTGGTCGTGCCGACCAGTCTGCATTTCTGATCCGTCTGCGGCAGCTCGAAAGCGTATTGCAGCGCGTCGTGCGCCGGAACCGTCGTCGCTTTGACGTCCGCAACCTTGATCGAGATGAGTTTGTCCCTGGTTGTTGCAGCCGGCCTGGAGGCGATGGCCGGTGCCAGCCGCATCGTGGGAGCTTCGAACACTGGCTGGGCGGACTCTTCGACATTGGCGACATGCCGCGGCGCGCGCGACACATCAGCGCGAGCCGGCATCGGCGCGCCCTGAATCAGGAACCACATCACGCCGTAAGCGACACTCAGGCCGAATGCGACACCGACGCGAGCTCTGTTGTCAGCGGGATCGCTGGTCGGCGCGCCATCGTGCGAGCTGTCCCATCCGCACTGTTTGCACTCCGTCGCGTCCTGCTGCATCGGCTCGCCGCAGAAATTGCAATACTTCTTTTTGATCTTCATCTCGTCCTCATAAGCTCCATTCCTCCCCTGAAAGACGAGTGATCGGCGGCGCCGGAACACATCGGCGCCAACTAGCTGGGAACCAGTCGGGCCTCTAGCCCCCAACACACGGGCAGTCGTAGAATGGCGGGCGATGATTCGGCACGTATCGGTCGGGTTGCTGCTTTACGCGGCGACGGGGTGGGCACAGGACCGTTCCCTGCCCACAATCGAGCTCAAACCGGGCCTCGTCATCACGACATCCGCCCGCGTCGTGTCACGCGTCTACGAGCTGCCATCGATCGTGCCGGCTGATTCGCCGATCATTGTCATCCGCGGTGACAACGTCACCGTCGACTTCGCCGGTGCAACGATGGAAGGAACGCCGCGCGACTCGAACCCCGACCTCGCACGTGGGGTCGCCATCCTAGTCGACCACGGACACAACGTGCGCATCCTCAACGCGCGGGTCCGCGGCTACAAGATCGGCATTCTGGCGCTCGGCACCGTGAATCTCACGCTGATCGACAACGACCTGAGCTACAACTGGAAGCCGAGGCTGTTCAGTGTGATCGAGCACGAGAGTCTGATCGATTGGCTCTCGTTCCATCACAACGACAAGGACGAATGGCTGCGCTACGGTGCCGGCGCCTATCTGAGCGGCGTCGAGGCGGGTGAGATCCGGGGCAACACCGTCAGGCAGGGGATGAATGGCTTGATGCTCGCTAGCAGCAACGGCATTCGTATCTGGAACAACGACTTCTCGTTCAATTCTGGTGTCGGGATCGGCTTGTACAGATCGACGGGTAATTCGATCGTGCACAATCGGGTCGACTACAACGTCCGCGGCTACAGCGACCGGTTCTATCGACGCGGACAGGACGCTGCGGATCTGCTGATGTACGAGCAAAGCAACAAGAACATCGTTGCCTACAACTCAATGACCCACGGCGGCGACGGCGTCTTCCTCTGGGCGGGACAAAGCACCATGGACACCGGGGAGGGCGGCGCCAACGACAATCTGTTCTTCGGCAACGATTTCAGTTTCGCGCCGGCCAACGGGATCGAGGCGACGTTCAGCAGGAACACCTTCGTCGCCAATCGGATCGACGGCAACGAGTACGGCGCCTGGGCGGGGTACAGCTTCGACTCGAAGTTCGTCGGCAACGAGTTTCGGCAGAATCGCACCGGTATCGCCATCGAGCATGGCCAGAAGAATCTGATCGCGTCCAACAGCTTCATCGGCGATTCGACGGCGATCAGGGTGTGGGCGGATTCGATCGAGGCAACCGACTGGGGGTATCCGAAATCCCGCGACACGCGGAGCAAGGACTACGAGATCAACGAAAATCTTTTCGTCGGCAATCGGGTCGGCATTCGGGCGGCGTCGACGATGGGACTGACCGTCGCTAACAACCAGTTTGTTGCTGTCGATTCGACGGCGGCGATTCATGATTCCACCGGCTACACCTTCATTCGAAATGCCGTGCGGGAGCGAGCAGCGTCAACTCCGCCGCGCCAGCCTCCGCTGCCGCCTGAATTCGCTCGGATGGCGCCGAAACCGATTCCCGGCGGGTGGATGCCCGCTCGTTCCGACACCGCACTCCCGCGGCGGCCGCGGTCGGCGATCGTCGTCGACGACTGGGGACCGTTCGACTATCGATCGCCGAAACTGTGGCCGGTCGACAGCGCGCACGAATTGCCGCTGCGTCTACGCGTACTCGGTCCGACCGGGCGTTGGCGTGTCGGTGAGCAGCGCGGCATCGCCAGCCTTTCGAAGACGGAAGGCCGAGTTGGTGACACGATTACGGTCACGCCGAAGCCGGACTCGATTGGTGACTGGAGACTCTCGCTCGAGTACACGGGCGCGGCGGTGACGTCGCCGCGCGGCGACAAACACGCTCGTGGCACCCCTTACACTTTTTCGTACGAACGATTCGAGCCGCCCGTCGATTGGGGAATCAGGTTCTATCGCTGGACGGACAGCATCGCTGATTTGCGAAAGAACGAAGACGCGTTCGCCGAGCTGGTGAAGACGACGCCGCTAATCAGCGCGAGGGTTTCGCGGCTCGATTACGAAGGCTATCGCGCGCTCCCCGGGTTGCCGCGCGAGAATTTCGCGCTGGACGCGACCGGTGCGGTCGATCTCCCGTCCGGGGAATACACGCTGCGTACGATCAGCGACGACGGCATTCGCGTCTGGATCGACGGCAAGCTGATGATCCACAACTGGAAGCCGCACGAGTCCGCGCTCGACTACGCGCCACTCAGCGGCGGACACCACGACCTGCGCGTCGAGTACTACCAGGCAGGTGGGTGGTACGAGTTGCGAGTTGACATCGTGCGGGGGAGGGACAGGGCGGAGGGGAGTCCGGAGCCGCACGGAAACTGACTAAGCTGCCGGCGCGAGGTGCGAGTGAGAGGTACGAGGACATCTACTTGCATTCTGAGTTGACGCGGTGAGAGGTGCGCGTAGCACAGGTGCCCGGGACCAGGTTAGCTGTGAGCTACCTGGCAACAGGGCACCGGTGCTACTCCTACCTCTTACCGCGTCGACCCTGAATGCGAGTAGATCTCCTCGTACCTCGCACTCGCACCTCTAACCAGACGTCAGTTCGCAGTTACAGCTGTGCAGTCGCCTCGGTGGAGATGTCCCCTCCCGCCTTCGGCCGCACCCGATTCCCGGGCTCGCTGATCTGCTCCACCACCAGCGCAACCTCCTGCTCGGAGACGGCGTTGTCGTGGGCGGCGCGAGCAATGTCGGCTTGCGCGATGATCCCCATGCAGCGGCCGCCGGCATCGACGATGCAAATCCGTCGCACCTGGAGCTCCGCCATTTTGCGCTCGACGTCGCGTAGATCGTCGTCGGCCGCACAGCAGTGCACGTTCTGCGTCATCAACTCGCTGAGTCTGGTGTCGGCGCTCTTGCCGACGGCGATCGCCCGGATCGCCAGATCCCGGTCCGTGATGATCCCCACCACTCGCCGGGAGTCATCAACTATGGGGATGACGCCACAGTCCTTGTCGCGCATCACCTGCGCCGCGAGGCGGGCAGTGTCTTCACGGCGAAGGCAAAAAGGCTCCCGGGTCATTATGTCTCTAGCTCTCATTTCGATGTCTTCCTCCCCTTCACCGTTTGCGTAACGTGATTTTTCCGGCGATTAACTGCGCCATTCGGTGACGGCAACAGGGCCACCCGCCGCCACCCACCTCTGCGAAGATCGTTCCCAGTCCAAAGGTTTCTCAAGACCCAGTCCGAATTCCCGGCTCAGACCACCGGCGGCGGCGCCGAACGTGGCACCAACCAACCGTCAGGCCGTTCGAGCCTGGCGTGATCCCACTTCGCCAACCTCGCCGCGGCGTCGTAGGTGCTCTGAAGAAACTGCAGCAACGTGTGCTCAGGATCTGTTGCGTTGCGCACGACCTCATAGGGGAGGACCCACTCTCGCATCTGCGGGTGATAGTAGGCGCCTTCCGGCTTGACTGGCGCGACATCGCACCCTGGCGGCTCGGGATACGAATACGCGTAAAACGCGGACTCCGCTACCGGGCCACCGACATTGCCCGGCCACCAGCCGGCGCTGATGCACTCGTATGAGTAGCTCTCGCGTGTGACGTAATCGGCGAGGTTCGGGATTCCACCGGGATGCGGCGGAGCCGGCTTGCCGGAAAACCGCGTGCAGGCGAGGTCGAACCCGCCCCACCAGAAGTGGGACGGACTGCACTTGCCGATGAATCGCCCGCGAAAATCCTTGAGCGCGCGATCGGTGAACACCAGCACCTGCCAGCAGCGGTGCGCGGCGTCGGGGTCGTAGGAATCGTGGATGCGATCGTCTGTGAACCGCAGTGTGTCGGGCATTTCCTGCGGCACGGGCCACAGTTTCGCCGTCACCCCGATCGAGCGCAGCGTCCCCAGATACTCGTCGTAGAAATCCGCGACCGATCTGGAGCGCAGCGGCATCGCTCGCGTCTCGCCGTCGCTCGTCAGGATCACGAGCTCGTGATTGACGAAGTCAAAACTGACTTCGAAAGTGCGACCCTCGTACGGAATCGGCGAAGTCGTCAGGCCGCGTGTGGTGACATAGAGTACCACTTGCCACCAGTGGTTTTGCATTGGTGCGAACTTGAGTCGCGTCTTGCCGACGATTTGAATCCACCGCTGCAGAGTCGACTGCGTCTCAGCCCAGGCGTTTAGATCGAGCTCAGGCAAGATCATTGCTTTTGCCAACTGCATCGATATCCTCTCCGTTCAGCCAGCCTCTATCTCAGGATGCTAACCATGCCGTCAACACTCCCTCAGCGCCAGCTTGGCACCACTGACATGAACATTACGCGTGTGGGGTTCGGCGCCTGGGCGACTGGCGGCGGCGAGTGGGGACCGCAGGACGACGACGCATCGATCGCCGCGATGAGCAAAGCAATCGACAGCGGTGTGAACTGGATCGACACCGCGCCGATTTACGGGCACGGGCATTCGGAGGAGGTCGTGCAGCGATTCCTGCGCGGCAGGAGCAGCAAGGATCGTCCCTACATCTTCACCAAATGCGGGCTTGTGTGGGATAAGAAAAACAAGTCGGACGTAAAACGCGTGCTCACTCCCGATTCCATCCGCAGGGAGTGTGAAGCATCGCTGCGCAGATTGGGGATCGAGCGAATTGACCTTTATCAATTCCATTGGCCGGACGATTCAACGGACACGCCGGTCGAGGCTTCGTGGCGCGCGATGGAGTTGCTGCAACAGGAGGGCAAGGTTCGCGCGTGCGCCGTCTCGAACTTCGATGCGTCGCTGCTCAGACGAATCGACGCTCTGCATCACGTGCAATCACTGCAGCCACCCTTCTCGCTGATCAGGCGCGACGCGGCGGCGGTTGAGGTCCCCTGGTGCAACGCTCATCGCACGGGCGTGATCGTGTACAGCCCGCAGCAATCGGGAATCCTCACTGATTCGTTCACGCCGGAACGAGTGAGGCAGATGGCGCCCGAGGATTGGAGACGAAAGAGCGCGAACTTTCAGACGCCGCATCTGGAGAGAAACCTCCAGCTGCGTGATTCCTTGCGACCGATCGCCGAGCGTCACGACACCACCGTTGGTGCAGTCGCCGTCGCCTGGACGTTGGCGTGGCCGGGCGTGACGGGTGCGATCGTCGGCGCGAGAAACGCTGAGCAGGTGGATGGATGGATCGGTGCGGCGACGCTGACGTTGACCGCGCCTGATCTGGAGGCGATCGCGACGGCAATCGACAAGACGGGTGCCGGCACCGGACCGGCGCGTCCTCCCCTACCCCGGGGAAGGACTGAGAGTGTTGGTCAATCGGACGCGCAAGCGAGGCTTTAGGCTGGCAAGAATCTCGCAGCGTTCGCAGGCAACACTATCTTGCAACCGTGACCCACCGAACTTTCAAAGACAAAGACGGCCGACTCTGGGACGTGTGGCAGGTGCACCCGTCCGCAGCCGAGCGACGGTTCGTCCAGCGTCGCGTCAAGGACGAGGAAAGACACGAGGCCGGTGAGCGGCGCACCGGGGAGGAGCGCCGAGCGAGTGAGCAGCCGAAGGGCCACGGGGTGTCACGCGCCACGATCGCGCCGGAGTTTACCTACGGCTGGCTGTGCTTCGAGACGGGTGGTGAGAAGCGGCGGCTTGCTCCGGTGCCGGAAGGCTGGGATCGAGCCGACGATGAAACGATCGAGCAGTGGTGCTGCGTCGCCAAGCCGGTGCCGCGGCGGAAGACCGATCCCGCTCAGAAGAGCATCGGGCCGGACAAGCTCGGATGATTAGTGCGAGCTATGAGCTAACTGCTCCGTATTTCGAACCAACCGATCACTACGCATCGACAACTAATTGAGAGCTCCGAACTAACTCCGAATTACCAACCATTTCTCTGTATTTCGGATTAAGCTCGCAGTGCTCTCCACTCGTAGTTGGTTCGTATTTCTCAATTAGTTAGCAATTCGGACTGATCCGTTGGTTCGAAATACGGAGGTCCTAACGTTTTTCGTTCGCAGTCGGGTACGCCACCGCCGGATAAGGCCCGATCTTGGCAACGGTGTACTCACCCGCCCAGAAATCCGGCGGTCCGTCGCTGTCCTGCACCTGATGCTTTGACGGCTTGACGCCGTTCTTGAGATAGGCAGCGATCGCCCACAAATCGGCGTCGGGCATGTGGCGCCACGACGGCCACGGCATCGGAACCGCGAGATAGTGCGGATGCAGCGGGAAGTTGCCCTGCCCCGGAGTCGTCGACTTGATCTCTACGTCAGGAGTCTCTTCCGGCCGCAATCCGTATCGCAGCGCGTTGAAGATTTGACGCTCGGTGAAGCTGCCGATGCCGGTCGTGACGTCAGGCGTGAGGTTCTTGGGACGAGTTATGAACGGACCGACGCGGAACTGCTGAACGACGGTGTCGCGCATGCCATCCAGCCAGCCGTCTGCCGCTGGGTTCGATCCGCCCCCGTGGCAATCTCCGCAGGCGTGTGATATCACCAGGAACCGTCCGCGCGCAATCTGATCCTGGCGCGCATTGCCGCTCATCATCGAGCTGCTGCCGCTGAACGACGCGGACGATGATGGAGCGGGCGTGCACGACGCGATGATCAGAACCGGAAGACACGACATCAGAAACTGCGCAGCCCCAGCGAATCTTCGCGCCACGTTCCGCTCCTTGTTGAAATGTTCAGCGCTTGACTTCGAGAACTCCCATCATGCCGTGGTCTTCGTGATCGAGAATGTGGCAGTGGAACATCCACTTCCCCGGATAATCGTCGTAGCGCACGATGATGCGCGCCGTCGAGTGCTTCGGAATGTTCAGCATGTCCTTCCACGCGAGATACGGCTCGGCGACTCCGTTCCGATCGAGAACCTGGAATTGAAACCCGTGAAGGTGGAATGGGTGATCCATGCCGACAATGTTGACGATCTCCCAGATCTCAGTCGCGCCGACACGCGTGCTGACATCGACACGCGCCATGTCCATTGTGTGACCGTTGATGATTCCCTGCCCGAACACGATGGTGCGCACGGCCGTCACCTTGGCGGTGTCCAGTGGAATGATTTTGCGCAGCGTCGCCGGAATCGCGGGGGGCGTCACTGGCGATTCAACGGACGTCTCCAGCTCCAACAAGTCGCGCGTGACGTTCCAATCCGCTGGTCGCGTGTGCGGCGAGTAGCGGTCGTATGGAAGATTCTGCAACATGGTGCGGCCACCCGGCGCGCCTCCTTTCACCAGCAGCTCGGCGCGCTCACCGGTAGTGAGCAGAACCTCCTTCACTTCGATCGGCTTCTCCAGCAAGCCACCATCGGTCCCGACCTGCAACATCGACTGACCAACGATAGCGATGCGGAAGATGCGACCCGCCGAGCTGTTGATGACGCGCCAACGCTGCATCTCGCCGCTGCGGATGGAAACGGTTGGCATCACCTGGCCATTCACGAACAGGACCGGGCCTTCGCGACCGTTCTCCTCATCGATGCTGCCGTGATGCGATGCCGGATCGGGGAAGTCGATCGCGCCGTCGGCGAGAAAGCGATTGTCGGAGAGAACCAGCAGCTTCTCCGCCATCGGTGGCAGCGGATCTCGAGCGGCGTGCACGACGATTGCGCCGAACAATCCTTTGCCGATCGCGAAACCCGTGCGGTGGTCGGGATGCGGATGATACCAGTAGGTACCGGCGGTGCCGCTACGCACAGTGAACTCGTAGTCGTGCGACTCGCCCGGCTTGATCGGATCGAACGGACTGCCGTCGGACTCGAAGGGGAGATGGATACCGTGCCAGTGGACGGTAGTCGCTTCCGGCAGCTCATTCTTGAAATGGATCACGACGTGATCGCCTTCGCGCACGTCGAGCGTCGGACCGGGTACGTGTCCGTTGTAGGCGAACACTTCGCTCGTCACGCCGGGTTGGAGCGACAACTTCGCCACCGCGGCGGTGAGATTCACTTCGACCGTGTGCGGCAGTTTCGAGATGTTGACGAGTAGCGGCGGGTTCGACGCGTCCTTGCGGTCCGGGTCGACACTGGATGTGCGGAACGTCTCGCGTGGAGTAGCAGAAAACGCGAGTGTGGACGACAATGCGAGCACCGCCAGCGGAACTAGCGTCTTACTGATCCTTCGGCCTCCCAGCCGTCTTGTCGAGGCGCCAATATAGAGATGCTGGGTGTCGCTGCAATACAAACCTTTGACTGCGAGACTACGTGACTCGACAACGAATCCGGCGGGAGGATGCCATGCTCGGCGCAATTATTGGTATGAGGATGATCGTGCGGCGAGTGAGCTCCGCGCTGCTGTCTCTCGCTGCGTGCAGCTTTCTCGGAATGAGTAGCGTCGCCCGCGCGCAGGCAGCCGCGAAACAACCGCGCCTGCTGATCCTGTCCAAGAACGATCAGCTGATGTCGATTGTGGATCCCGCCACTTTACGGATCCTCGGTCAAGTGCCGACCGGACCGGATCCGCACGAGATCGTCGCGTCGGATGATGGAACGCGCGCATACATCTCGAATTACGGCGGCGGCGCGTACAACACGCTCACCGTAGTCGACCTCGTCAACCGAAAATCACTGGGTGCCGTTGATCTCGGTGCGCTGCGCGGGCCGCACGGGCTGCACTTCTCCGGCGGCAAGGTGTGGTTCACAGCCGAGGCAGCTAAAGCAATCGGCAGCTACGATCCGGCGACCAACAAAATCGATCTGATACTCGGCAGTGGCCAGGACGGAACGCACATGATCTATGCGTTCCCGGATCAGGGCCGGCTGGTGACGACCAACGTCGGATCGGGGAGCGTCACGATCTTCGAGAAGCGCGCCGGACCGCGACCGAACTGGAGTGCGACGACGCTTCCCGCCGGACCGAGGTCAGAAGGCTTCGACGTGTCGCCCGACGGCAAGGCCGTTTGGACCGGTAACGCCGGCAATGGCACGATCACAGTCATCGACGTCGCCACGAAGACCATTGCCAACTTTTCTCCAAACGTGCAGGGCGCCAATCGCTTGAAATTCACGCCGGATGGCAAACTGGTGCTGGTATCGACGCTCGGCGCGCCCGATCTGCGCATCATCAGGGCTTCGGATCATACCGACATTAAACGGATTCCAGTTGGATCGGGCGCGGCGGGAATTCAGATTCAACCCGATGGCGCACGAGCGTACGTCGCTTGCTCGCCCGATAACTACGTCGCCGTCGTCGATCTGAAATCGATGCAAGTCGTCGGGAAGATCGAGGCAGGTCGCAATCCGGATGGACTGGCTTGGGCTGTTATTCCGGACAGATAACTCCGCGGTGCCAGGTGCCAGTGACAGGTGTGAGGAGCGATACTCGCATTCTGGTACCTCTAACTCGGACCTCGGACCTCGGAACCAAGGGAGGAAAAAAGCCCGACGACTCTCGTCGCCGGGCTCACTCGGTCCAGGTCTAACGCTGGGAGGCCGCTCTGAACCGAGCTACTGTTGGTACTAGGCGCGCTGACCCGCCTGGCCACCCTCGCGCTTCTGGCGCTCCTGCTCGCGCTGCTGACGCAGCTCGCGATACTTGGCGAGTTGGGTCGAGTTCAGTACGCCCTCGATCTGCTTCTCGGTCTGATCGTGCAGTGCTTTCACTTCGGGCGGCATGTTACGACCACCGAAGCCACGGCCGCGACCACCGCGGTCACCACGCTGGTCACTGTCCGGGCGCTGTCCGTCCGGACGCTCGACGCGTCCCTGAGGACCCTGCAAACCGTTCTTCTGCCGGAGCGCGTCCATCTGCGTGCGCTCGTTGTTCAGGATCGTGCGGATTCTGCTCTGCTGATCCGCGCTCAACTGCAGCGACTGGGTCAGCTCGGAGATGCGATGATCGATCCTTTGTTGCGGATCACGCTGACCGCGTCCTTCGCGTGTCTCCTGTCCCTGAGGAGGAGCGTTCTGCCCCTGGCCCTGCGCGCAAGCGGTCGATGCGACGGCGAGACCTGCGATGAGGGCGAAGGCACTGGATGCCATCACGCCCGAATGTCGCACGCGCTGTGTGATTGTGGAAAGCTTCATTGCTGCTCCTGTTGCTGAAAGTGAGTCAATCAGCCGACGTTGACGCCGAGGTTGATCACACCGGCGTAGCCATCAGCGGTCTTGCTGGTCTGCAGAGTCAGACCCGCCTTGTCGGTCGACGAAAGGCTGTTGTAAATCCCGTCGTTCGCGTTGCGGGTGTTGCGACTGCCGCGCGAGCTGTACGGGCTCTGGGTGTAAACCGTATCCGTCAGCGAGTCATCGAAGAAGAACTGCGAGGTGAACTCGTAGGTCTTGGTCGAGCCCGCGTAGAGACGGAGCTTGAAATGGATGTGAACGGCACGTCCACTGTACCACCCCGGATAAATCGTAGTGAACGCTGCGACGCCGTTCGCATCCGTTATCTGATAACCGCGTAAGAACTTTCTCGACGAGCCGGAGACGTCCGAGTACACGCCGGCTGCGTCACAATGCCAGACATCGAGGTACGCTCCCGTGAGCGGCGTGCAGGCGCTGCTGGCGACACGCGAGACATTGAACGTCAGCGCCAGCGGAATTCCCGTTGATACCGCGCCAGTCACGGGATCGGTGCGGATGTCGGAGCGATTGAGCTTCTCGTCGACGAAGAACGGCCCTTCCGTCAGCGACGCCGTGAGGACGCACGTGCCGCTTCCCGTCGTCGGAGTCGTTGTGGTTCCACCGCTTGCCGTGGTGTCCGTAACGTTGGTGCCCGCCGCCGCGCAACTCGCCAGCAGCGACTGAGAGACAAACACGCTTGCCGCGCCTTTCGCGGCAAAACTCAGCAGATCGCGCCGGTTGAGCCGGGTGACTTTCGGAGAAATCGTTTCGATGATTTTGTTCGCCATTGGAAGTCCGTGTTGATCCGCGCGACGTTGCGCTCTGATCAGAATACACGCGAGCCGGGGACTTCTCTGTGGCTATGTCATGAAGTGCACGGGGGAGTCATCGTCTGCACCTATGGCAAAGCAACAGAACAGGGTATCGGGCGTCGGGTTAAGGGTGCCGGGCATCGGTCGGGTCTAACCGCTGCCCGATACCCAGCACCCGACGCCCGATACCCTGTTCTGTTGTACTTCTCCGCAGCTTACCGGATGTGAAGACCCATCAACTCCTCGAGCTTCTCGAACCGACTCCGGCTCACCTTCAACCTCTGCCCGCCTTTCAAGACAACGGCGTAATCTCCCCCCGGATTCCTGATCAGAGTCTCCACGAGATCCAGCCTCACGATCGCCGAGCGGTGGATCCGAAAGAACTTGGCGGGGTCGAGGCGCTCCTCGAGCGTCTGCATCCGCTCGCGTATCAGGTAGCGTTTGTCGGCGACGAACAGCTCGGCGTACGGTCCGCTGGCGACCAGATAGTCGATCTGCTTCACTGGAACCACGCGTACCTGCCCGCGCATCTCCACGGCAATCCGCTCCAGGTACTGGCTCTTCGCAGAGGCTGCCGCCTGCGCACCCGCGCCGAGCAGCACGCGCAACTCATCGGATAGCTTGGAAACCTGATTGAGCTCGATCAGCTTGCGCGCCCG
>DASUZC010000252.1:0-6002 GCA_036377095.1 Gemmatimonadaceae bacterium | reverse complement strand
AGTGCAAGCGTGTAGTCCTCGCCGATGGCAACGCCCTCATCCGACACCAGTGCCAGACGATCTACGTCCGGGTCCACTGCCATACCGATCTCGCAATGCGAGTCCTGAACGAGCTTCTGCAGCTCGCCGAGGTTCTCGGCGACAGGCTCCGGTGGACGCGGGAAACGGCCATCCGGCTCCATGTTGATTGTCGCGAGCTTGCAGCCCAGGAGCTCGAGCAGGATTGGCATGAACGTCCCGCCGGCACCTCGCACGCAATCCAGTCCGACACGAAACTCGCGTTTGCGGATCGCCTCAACGTTGAGGAATGGCAGCGCGAGGATTTTCTCGATGTGTCTGCGCGCGGCGTCCTTGTCCTGCGTCACGGTACCGAGCTTGTCCCAGGTCGCCCGCGCAAAGTTGGACTCGACAACGTCGCGCATCTCCTTTCCCTCGGCGCCGTCGAGAAAGAGTCCCGACGAACCGATGAATTTGAGCGCGTTCCACTCGATCGGATTGTGGCTGGCTGTGATCGCCAGTCCACCGTCGGCGTGATGATGTTCCACGGCCAGTTGGACCGTCGGTGTCGGCACCATCCCGACGTCGATCACGTCGCAGCCGACGGACTGCAGCGCAGCATGAACGACGGGTTGAAACATGGGGCCGGACACCCGGCTATCACGTCCGACGACGATGCGCGCTTTGCCGTTGGCGCGCGACACTGCCCACGCGCCAAATCCCGCGGCGAACTTTGCAATGATCTCCGGTGTCAGCGCTTCCCCGACACGCCCACGCACGCCGGAGACGCTGACCATCAGCCCTTCATAAGCCATTTGCGAAACGTCCTCTGTTTCCTATTGGTGCCAGCACGAAGCCGATAATTTACTCCTGTTAACTTCGGGCATGACAATTCCACTCAGCTGACGGATATGACCCGCATCTTCGACGAAGATCTGAATTCGGCATTCGCGACACGCGCAATTCACGCCGGACAGCGGCCCGACCTGCTGTCCGGTGCAATCATGACGCCGATCTACACGACCTCGACATACGTCCAGGAAGGTCTGGGCAAGAACAAGGGCTATGAATACGCTCGCGGTCAAAACCCGACTCGCGAAGCGCTCGAGCGGAACGTCGCCGCGCTGGAGGGCGGCAAGCACGGCTTCGCCTTCAGCAGCGGCATGGGCGCGACGAGCTCGATCATGATGCTGTTCAAGTCGGGCGATCACATCGTCGCCAGTGAAAGCAGTTACGGCGGCACATTCCGTCTGTTCGACAAGATTCTGCGCAACTACGGGCTCTGCTTTACCTACGTCGACGCGCGCGATCCGGAAAACGTCGAGAACGCCTGCAACGAGCACACTGTCGCGATCGTGACTGAGACGCCGACAAATCCGTTGATGCGGATCACGGATCTCGCAGCAGTTGGTGAGATCGCGAAACGGAAGGGCGCTCTGTTTATCGTCGACAACACTTTCGCCTCGCCCTTTTTCCAGCGTCCGTTCGAATTCGGCGCCGACATCGTTTACCACTCGTCGACCAAGTATCTCAACGGCCACAGTGACATGGTCGGCGGAATCGCTATCGTGCGCGACGATGGGTTGGCGGAGCGGCTGCAATTCATTCTCAACACCTCCGGCGCGGTACCGGGGGCGTTCGATTCCTGGCTCGTGCTCCGCGGCACGAAGACGCTGCACCTCCGCATGCCTCGACACGACGAGAACGGACGCCAGGTAGCCAAGTGGCTGGCGGAAAAGATCGGCGACGAGAATGTGATTTATCCGGGGCTGCCGTCGCACCCGCAGCACGAGCTCGCCAAGCGACAAATGAAAGGCTTCGGCGGCATGATCTCGATTCTGACCGGCAGCAAGGAAAAAGCGGCGAAGATCCTGGGGAAGGTCCGTGTGTTCTCGCTTGCTGAGTCGCTGGGCGGAGTGGAAAGCTTGATAGGTCACCCGGCGTCGATGACTCACGCATCGGTGCCTCCCGAAGCGCGCGCGCGACTTGGCATCCGGGATGATCTCGTGCGCCTTTCTTGCGGAGTCGAAGACGTTGGCGATCTGATCGCCGATCTCGAACAAGCATTCACATGAAGCTGTTGATCATAGGCGGTGGAGGCAGAGAGCACGCTCTGGCGTGGAAGCTGTGTCAGGATGATCCATCCCTGGAGATCATCGCGGCACCCGGTAATCCGGGAATTGCATCGCTGGGTCTTTGTGTACCGATCGGTGTCGACAAGCTCAAAGAACTTGCTCGTCTCGCCGAGGACGAGTACGTGGATCTCACGGTCGTGGGACCGGAGGCACCCCTCGAGGCGGGGATCGTAAATCTCTTTCAGAGTCGCGGACTGCCGGTGTTCGGACCGACGCGCGAAGCCGCACGAATCGAGACTTCGAAAAGATTTGCAAAAGAACTGATGGTGCGCGCCGGCATCCCAACGGCGCGCGCGAGCCAGCACAGCGATGCAAAATCTGCAAAGGCGGCATTGGCGGATTTCGGCACACCGGTGGTGATCAAGGCATCCGGGCTCGCCTCAGGTAAGGGCGTGATCGTCGCGCAGAGCTCGGCCGAAGCCGAACGGGCGGTTGACGCGATGCTGGGGGATCGGATCTTCGGAGCGGCCGGTCGCGAGATCCTCGTGGAAGAGTTCATGGAGGGCGAGGAGCTGTCGCTGTTCGCCATCACAGACGGACAGCAGGCGTTGCCGCTGCTCGCCGCGCAGGATCACAAGCGGTTGCACGAAGGCGACCGCGGTCCGAACACTGGAGGAATGGGGGCGTACGCGCCGTCATCGATCGCGACTCCGGAGTTGGTCGCGCAAGTGATGACGGAGATCATTCGACCGACACTATCGGCGATGCGCGATGTCGGATCGCCGTTCAAGGGACTCTTGTACGCCGGTCTCATGATCACTGACGATGGTCCGAAGGTGGTCGAGTTCAATTGTCGATTCGGAGATCCGGAGACAGAAGCAATTCTTCCGTTGATGGATTCATCGTTGCTCGAGCTGCTGGCCGCCGTCGCTGGAGGTGGATCGCTGAGTCGCGCCGTCTATCCGGATTGGAAGCCACTCGCATCGGTGACCACCGTCGTTGCTTCGGCAGGCTATCCGGAACAGGTACAGACCGGGGAGCCGATACAGCTGCCGCCGCCGGAACCCGGAGTCGAGGTCTTCCATGCGGGAACCGGAAAAGATGCTTTGGGGCAGCTCGTGACAGCGGGTGGTCGCGTCCTCGCTGTTACCGGAGTGGCAACGAGTTTATATGAGGCAGCCGAGCTATCTCGCAGTTACGCGGAACGGGTTTCGTTCCGCGGGAAACAGCTCCGGCGCGACATCGGCTGGCGCGAGTTCTCGCGAAGTGCCCGAGCTACCTGAGACCGAGACTATCGCCCGTGATCTCGACGGTGCGATACGCGGTCGCCAGATCAAGAAAGTCTCGGTAAGAAAAGCGGACGTGTTGCGCGAGGTAAGCGCGCGAACGTTTGCAAAGCGTCTTCGCGATGCGCGGATCATGCGCAGCTGGCGTCGGGCAAAGCTGGTCGTTCTCGACCTCGATACCGGAGATCGCATCGTCGTACAGCCGCGCTTCACGGGCGCGTTGTTGATCGACGACGGACATCTCAAGCCGTCGGAGCTCAACTATTCGACGATGAAGCTCGACCTCGACGACGGTCGAGCTCTGCACTACGCAGATGTGAGGCGGCTAGGCACGGTCGCGCTGATGAATTCGCCTCGTTTCGATGAGTACTCCGGAAAACTCGGTATCGAGCCACTTGACCGTGCGTTTACTGCGGCGCATCTATCGGCAGTTCTTCGGGCTACCAGTCAGCCTGTCAAAAAAGTTTTGATGGAGCAGCGGAAAATCGCAGGCATCGGCAACATTTACGCGAACGAAGCACTCTGGCGCGCGCGCATCGACCCATCGCGGCCGGCTGCCTCTGTTACGCTCGAGGAAGCGAACCTTCTTCGCAGTTCGATTGTCGGCGTGCTGAACGAAGCGATCGAAGCACGTGGAACGAGCTTTCGCGACTATCGTGATGCGCGCGGCGAGCGGGGCGGATTCGTTGAGAAGCTCGACGTCTATGGACGCGGCGGCCTGGCCTGCCATCGCTGCGGCGCAAAGCTGGTTGCAACTCACGCCATCGATGGGCGCGCAACGGTCATGTGCGTGAGGTGTCAGCACTGATATGATCCGCGGAAGCGCGGCGCTGCAGCTTCAGCCGACAAGCGACGACGTATTGGCGCTGATGAAATCGCTGGTCCGGGATACGGCGAAGGACCGCCCCGGAGTCTACCGGATGCTGTCGAGCGACGGCGAGATCGTCTACGTCGGCAAGTCGAAGCGAGTGCGATCGCGGTTGCTCAGCTATTTCCGCTGCGCATACCCAGAGGAAAAAGGCGCGCGCATTCTCCGCTCGGCGGAGAAAATCGAGTGGGATTATACGCCGAGCGAGTTCGCGGCATTGCTGCAGGAGCTGCGGATGATCAAGCGCTTCCGGCCGCGTTACAACGTGGCAATGAAACGCGACGGCAGGAACTACTCTTTCATCAAGCTGACGAAAGGCTCGGCCCCGAAGCTGATGGTCGTGCGAGGCCCGACGGGTGAAGATGCAGACATCTACTACGGTCCGTTCGTCGGGGCGCAGCGCGTGGAAGAGGCACTGCGTGAGCTGAGCGACGCATTAATGCTGCGCGACTGTCGCAGCGACCTGAAGATGTTCTTCAACGATCAAACGGAATTGTTCCAGCTGGCCCGGACGCCTGGCTGCATTCGCCACGAAATCGGCAAATGCCTGGGCCCGTGCATTGGTGGGTGTACGGAGACACAATACAACGAACGCGTAGCACTGGCGCGTGCGTTTCTGGATGGATCCGACGATGGCCCGATTGACATGCTGCGCACGCAAATGGAGAAGTTGAGCGCCGAGCTACAGTTCGAGCGAGCAGCCATTTATCGCGACAAGCTTGAGCGGCTGGAAGCACTGCGCGCGCAGTTCGGACGCCTGCGTTTCGCAGTCGAGAACCTCTCTTTCGTGTACACCGTCCCCGGTCATGAAGGAGAGGACAAGGTTTATCTGATTCGCCGCGGCGTGGTTCGGGCCGAGTTGGCGAAGCCGCGCTCGTCCAAGGATCGGCGGACGATGAAGCAGCTCGTGGGGGACATCTTCTCGCAGCCCGTGCCATCGAATGCGCAGGTCCCGACTCACGAGATCGACGAGCTGCTGCTGCTCTCCTCCTGGTTCCGGAGATTTCCGAAGGAGATGAAGAGGACGAGGCAGGTCAGCTGACCTGCCTCGTTTTCCATCTAGTGCACCGCGACAGTCGTTATGAGCGGCCCCAGCCTGCCGCGGGCCACAGAAATGGTGAATGTGTTTGCGAACGGCGGATCAAAGGAATACGCGTGGGCCTCGTCGACCATTCTCGTGCAGGCAATGCCACGGTCCTCGATACCCTCCGTGATGTCGTGACCCCAGGCGACCATTGTTGCACCGGAGTCGCTTCGCCGCACCTCGAGGCGATCGAAGGCGAGGCATCCGCCGACCTGCACGTTGAGAGTCACGTCGATGGGCTCGCCAGAGCTAATGCTGCTCGGCGCGGCAACCGAGGATACGCCGAGGACGATGGGTGTGAGCGTGGCATTTGAGTCGCGACAGTCGGCGACTACGGCGAGAAGCGCAACCAGCGATACTGACTTCCAAAGCTGCATAGAACCTCCGTGTCAGCGTACACCGCAGAGATTAGCCTCGGCGGTCTTGTTTTCTCTCAGATTCGCCAGTCCACCTGGAAATCAATTGCTGGTCGACGCCGAGGTGATCCAGCATGCGTGCGACCATGAAATCGACCAGATCCGAGATTTCTTTCGGCCGATGGTAAAACCCCGGCGCGGCGGGCATCACGACCGCTCCTGCCCGAGTGAGTCGCAGCATGTTGCCGAGGTGAATCGCGCTTAAGGGCGTTTCGCGTGGCACGAGGACAAGCTTGCGCTGCTCCTTGAGTGTGACGTCGGCCGCGCGCTCGATCA
>DASUZC010000251.1:0-7385 GCA_036377095.1 Gemmatimonadaceae bacterium | reverse complement strand
AAACATCGTATTTCCCGAGGATAGCACCGCGACCTGCTATTCACCGATCAGGACCCGGTGTCTATCGCCGATCTCATCGACGCGACTTTTGCCGAGCAGTTAGTCACCTCCAGGATTGCCAGTCGAGTCTCTGTCTACTCGACGCGACCAACGGCCTTTGCTAGGCTAGATGAGTGCGAGCACTTGTCCCTGCCTACACGGTCCGTTCTCTTTCGGGACGCATGCTCCGATTCACCACCGCCGGCGAATCCCACGGCCCAGCACTCATCTCCATTCTTGAAGGAATGGTGGCTGGACTGCCTCTCGTAGCCTCCGACGTCGACGTCGAGCTGGAGCGACGCCAGCAGGGCTACGGCCGCGGCCGACGCATGAAGATCGAGTCGGACCAGATCGAGTTCCTCTCCGGCGTGCGTGCCGGCCAAACGCTCGGTTCGCCGATCGCCATGCTCATTCAGAATCGAGATTGGAAAAACTGGCAGGAGATCATGGATCCGGCGCCGCGTGAGGGCGACCCTGACCGCAAGCGCGTTGTAACTCGCCCACGGCCCGGCCACGTCGATCTCTCCGGCATGCTCAAGTACGATCGCGATGACGCGCGAGATGTGCTCGAGCGCGCCTCCGCACGAGAGACTACGGCGCGTGTCGCTGGCGGCGCGATTTGCAAGCGATTCCTGCGCGAGTTCGAGATCACCCTTGGCAGCCACATCGTTCACCTCGGCGGCGTCGACGCAAAGCGCCCGTCGAAAATGCCGAGCGACTTGAACGCTGCCGCCGATCAATCGCAATTGCGCACGCTCGACGCCGACGCCGAGAAAGAGATGATTGCGCGGATCGATGCCGCCAAGGCCGAAGGCAATACACTCGGCGGTATCGCGGAAGTGATTTGCAGCGGCGTACCCGTCGGCCTCGGCTCACATGTCTCCTGGGACAGAAAGCTCGATGGCAGGCTGGCGGCGGCGCTGATGTCGATTCCGGCGGTGAAGGCTGTCGAAATCGGTCTTGGTGTCGAGGCCGCAAAACGGAAGGGCTCCGACGTCCACGACGAGATCGATCCCGAGGAGAGCAACGTCAAAGCCGGCAGAGTGCGTCGGCGCACCAATCGCGCAGGCGGGCTGGAGGGCGGCATCACCAACGGTGAGCAGATCGTACTGCATTTGTCGATGAAACCGATCAGCACTCTGATGCGCCCCCTCGGGACGATCGAGATGAAGACACGCGAGCCCGCGCAAGCGGTGGCGGAACGAAGTGATGTCACCGCCGTTCCTGCGATGGGAGTTATCGCCGAGGCGATGACAGCATTTATTGTGGCGCAGGCGTTCCTCGAGAAGTTCGGCGGCGACTCGCTCGTAGAGACGCGTCGCAACTACTCGAGCTACATCTCGGCGCTTCGTGACAGAAAAGACCGTTAGCCGCGCGGCGCCGCACTTGATTCTCGTCGGACTTCCGGGAGTCGGAAAGACGACGATTGGTAAAGCAGCGGCGCGTCAGCTCGGTCGGGAGTTCCTCGATTTTGACCAGGAGATCGAACGACGCGCGGGAATGAACGTTCGGGACATCTTCAAACTGCAGGGTGAGGATGCGTTCCGGGCGATGGAGCTGGATCTCACGCGCGAGCTTAGTGGCACCGGCGGAATGGTGCTTTCCCCGGGCGGAGGCTGGATCACTCAGCAGAGCGCAGTCGAACTTTTGCGTTCGGCTGGACGTATCATATACCTTAGAGCGTCACCCGAGTCAGTCGCTCGGCGGTTGCGGAGGGTGGAGACGCGTCCCTTGCTGGCGGGGCGCGACCCGGTGGTAGCGCTTCGGGAGCTGTACGAGAAAAGGCGTGCCTTGTACGAGACTGCCGACGCGGTCGTGGACACGGAACACTTTGCAAGACAACAACTTATAGCCAAGGTCGTCGAGCTTGGCTCGACGATAAAATAGATAACTAACCGCGATGGACGAACGAATTCCTTCACAGACCACTTTTCGCGTCATGGGACCCCATGAGCGCGGGCGATTTGCCCCAGAGGCATGGGGCCATCTGCTGTCGCTCAATGGGTCGGGAGCGATCAGCGCGCTCGAACTGGAGCATATCATCGAGCGTGCGCTGATGCAGTTTGACGGTCGCATTGCGTTGGACGATTTGCGCGGACTTCTCGAAGGAACTGGCCTGGAAGACTCGTCCGGAAGCGGCGACAACACTACGGTGCATTAGAAATGGCGAAATCCAAGACCAGCCCACTGGCGCAAGAGGAGACTCGTGCGACACGAAAGGCTGGTGCACGCACAACCAAGAAAACTGTCTCGCGCGCTAAAACGAGCGCGCGCGCCACTAAAAAGCAGGCCGAGGTCGAAGAGCTCGAGCAGAGCAACGGATCGGAGCCCGGCTCGACATCACTCGTGATCGTCGAGTCTCCCGCGAAAGCGAAAACGATCGGCAAATACCTCGGCCGCGCGTATCGAGTACGCGCGACGATTGGTCACGTCCGGGATCTTCCCGAAAAAAAGATGGGAATCGATATCGAAAACGGCTTCGAGCCGGAGTACGTGACGATTCCCGGCAAGGAGAAAACGCTTGCCGAGCTGAAGTCCGCTGCGCGGTCTTCGCGCGAGATCTTTCTGGCGACAGACCCCGATCGCGAAGGTGAAGCCATTGCCTGGCACGTCGCGCAGCAAATCAAATCCAGAAACGGCGCGCCGGTACGTCGGGTTCTGTTTCACGAGATCACGCGCGACGCCGTCCAGAACGCACTTGCCAACGCCGGCGAGATCGATGAGCGAAAGGTGGATGCGCAGCAGGCGCGTCGCGTCCTCGATCGATTGGTCGGCTACAAAGCGAGTCCCGTTCTGTGGAGGACGGTCAAGAAGGGAATCTCTGCTGGGCGTGTGCAGACCGTTGCGCTTCGGCTTCTGGTTGAACGCGAGCGAGAGATTCGCGCTTTCAAGGCTGTCGAGTACTGGACGATCGAGGCGCTGCTCGAGGAAGATGGACAGCAGTTCACCGCCAAGCTGCACCTCCTCGACGGCAAAAAACCCGTCATCAGCAACGAGAGTGAGGCGAACGCGATACTCGCTTCCCTGAAATCGCGCAAGACTTTCCAGGTCACGGAGATCAAGCGCCGGGAGCGGAGGAAGAATCCGGCGCCGCCGTTTACAACCAGCACGCTGCAGCAGGACGCCGCCAAAAAACTCGGCTTCGGATCCAAGCGCACCATGCGGCTGGCGCAGGACCTCTACGAGGGAATCGAGCTGGGCAAAGAAGGCGCAGTCGGTCTGATCACCTACATGCGCACCGACTCGACGCGCGTCGCCGCTTCGGCTGCGATGCAGGCGCGCGACTACATCAAGATGATGTACGGTGCCGAGTATTTGCCGGACGGTCCCCGCCTCTACTCGGACGGAAAATCAAAGAACGCCCAGGACGCGCACGAATCGATTCGTCCGACGGATCCGACTCGTCGCCCCGAGCACGTCCGAAAGTTCCTCAAGGAAGATCAGTGGAAACTTTACGAGCTGATCTGGCAGCGGTTCATGGCGTCGCAGATGGCTCCAGCGATCTTCGATACCACGACCATCGATTTCGAGTTCGATCGTTTCCTCTTCAGAGCCACCGGCAGCGTCGTGAAGTTCGATGGCTACCAGAAGCTTTACAGGGAGTCGCGCGAGGCTGAGGAAGGGAAGCCGCTGGAGGCGGAGCAGGGTCTGCCGGTGGTGCAGAAGGGCGAAGAGATTCCGGTCAAGGCGATCACTCCATCCCAGCATTTCACCGAGCCACCGCCGCGGTACTCGGAGGCGAGCCTGGTCAAAGAGCTGGAACGGCTAGGCATCGGTCGTCCGTCGACCTATGCGTCGATTGTCTCGACGCTCGTCGATCGTCGCTATGCGCACCTCGAGCAGCGCCGCTTCTTCCCGACTCAGCTCGGTGAGCAGGTGGAGAAGGTGATGGTGAAGAGCTTCCCGGACGTGTTCAATGTCCAGTTCACTTCGCACATGGAAACCGACCTCGACAAGGTGGAGGACGGTGATGTGAATTGGCGGAAGATGCTCAAGGATTTCTACGGCCCGTTCGACAAATCGGTGAAGGGAGCCGATATCGAGGCGCTGATCGGTGAGGCGCATGACCTGTCCGCCATCGAGACCGAGAGATGCCCTGACTGCGGTGGAAAGCTCGTCCCGCGCGGCGGCTTCTTCGGACCATTCCTGGCCTGCGAGAATCATCCAAAGGCGTGCAAGTACACGCGTCCGCTGCGTGGCGATCGGAAGCCGGCGCAACCGACGGATGAAATCTGTCACGAGTGCGGCGCACCAATGGTCATTCGCCACGGTCGTTCCGGCGAATTCCTCGGGTGCAGCAGATTCCCCAAGTGCCGTGGTACGCGTTCGATGCCGACGGGTGTGAAATGCCCGAAGGATGGCGGCGACATCGCGGTGCGTCGTTCGAAGAAGCGCGGCAAGGCGTTCTACGGCTGCTCGAATTATCCCAACTGCGACTTCGTCGTCTGGGACAAGCCCGTTGCGGAGACGTGCCCCGAGTGCGGCTACGTCGGCGCGGAGGCCAAGTTTACCAAGACGCGCGGCGATTACCGGCGATGCATCAAATGCGCGAACGAGTGGGATGTAGCTCCATCACCGGAAACTGAAGCAGTGGCGGTGTGAATAAGCGGGAAGCGGGAAGTGGGAAGCGGGAAGCGGAAATCGCGCACCCCGACGCGTCCGTTACCGTCGTTGGGGGCGGGCTCGCCGGCTCGGAAGCAGCGTGGCAGCTCGCCGCGCGCGGTGTCGACGTAACGCTCCACGAAATGCGGCCGGTGGTGACGACTCCGGCGCACAAGACGGATCGCCTCGCCGAGCTGGTTTGCTCGAACACGTTCAAGAGCACCGAGCTCACCAACGCGCACGGCCTGCTAAAGGCCGAGATGCGTTTGCTGGGCTCGCTGATTCTCGAGGCGGCGGACGCTGCGCGTGTCGCCGCCGGGAGTGCCCTGGCGGTTGATCGCGACGTGTTTGCATCTGCCGTGACCTCGCGCATCGCCGGCGAGCCGCGCATCAGCGTCCTCCGCGAGGAAGTCACGTCGATCGATGGGCCGTGTGTTATCGCCACTGGCCCGTTGACGTCTGACAAACTCGCTGAATCGATTCGCGGGCGACTTGGGGTTGGCGCGCTCGCGTTCTACGACGCGATCGCTCCGATCGTATCGCGTGAGTCGGTCGACGACAACGTTGTGTTCCGCGCGTCGCGCTACGGCAAAGAAACCATGGATGGCGCCGATGATGTCGGCGCGTATATCAACTGCCCGATGTCGCGCGAGCAGTACGACGCGTTTCTCGATGCGCTGATTGCTGCCGATCAATATCACGGTCATGAGTTCGACGAAGTTCCGTACTTCGAAGGCTGCATGCCGGTCGAAGTAATGGCCAAGCGAGGGCGGGACACACTGCGGTTTGGTCCGCTCAAGCCGGTCGGATTGCGCGACCCAAAGACCGGTCGCGAAGCCTATGCAGTGGTGCAATTGCGTCAGGAAGATCGCGCCGGGCGGATGTGGAACATGGTCGGCTTCCAGACGCGTTTGCGTATTCCCGAGCAGCAGCGGGTGCTGCGCATGATTCCGGGGCTCGAGCAGGCGGAGTTTCTGCGCTATGGCTCGATCCATCGGAATTCGTACCTGAATTCTCCGGGCGCGCTGAGCGCACACCTGTCGACGCGCGACGATTCCACGATTCTCTTTGCGGGTCAGATCACCGGCGTTGAAGGCTACACGGAGAGCTCGGCGACGGGTTTGCTGGCCGGAATCAACCTCGCCCGCCTGTTAAACGGAGACGAGCCCGCGATCCCACCGCCGACGACGATGATCGGCGCGCTCTACAGGTACATGCGCGAAGCGGATCCTGCGCACTTTCAGCCGATGAACGCCAATTTCGGTTTGCTGGACGATCTACCTGAGAAGGTCCGCGACAAGAAAAAGAAACGTGAGCTCTTCGCCGAGCGTGCGCTGCGAGACATGCAGGCGTGGATCGAAGCGAACGAGATCCTTGGCGCGCTGGCGAGTCGATCGTGAAGAAGCGGGAGGCGGGAGGCGGGACGCGGGAAGCGGGAAGCGGGAAGCGGGAAGCGGGGATCGAAAACGCGCCGCAGCCGGTCGAGGACTTTTTAACTCATCTCGCGAAAGAGCGCGACGTCTCGCCTAATACAGTCGTCGCCTACCGCCGAGATCTCGAGGAGTTTGTTTCGTTTCTCGGCTCCTATTATGGGGCGGGGGAATGGTCGTGGCAGGGTCTCGATCGCCTGGCGATTCGCGGGTTTCTCGGTCATCTGACGCGACGCAAACTCAACAAGCGGTCGATCGCGCGCAGCTTGTCGGCGATTCGCAGCTTCTACAAGTATTTGCATCGCAACGAGCAGGTTGAGGCCAATCCTGCGCGCGGAGTAAATACTCCGAAGCAGGACAAGTATCTGCCGGCTTACCTCGATCGCGCGCAGATCGATCTGCTGTTCCAGTCCGCCGAGCTCAAAGCGCAGGAAGGACGCTTTCCCGACGTCAGGAATGCGGCGATTCTCGAGCTGTTCTATTCGACGGGAATGCGATTGTCCGAGTTGCGCGGAATCAACCGGATGGACATCGATCTGCTGTCGCAGCAGGTGAAGGTGCGCGGGAAGGGGAGGAAGGAGCGCATCATTCCTATTGGCGATCATGCCCAGCTTGCGCTGCGCAATTACGAATCGAAGCGGGACGAGTTACTGCGCGCGATTGGATCTGCGGGCGATCGCACCGCGTTCTTTTTGAGCAGCCGCGGCAAGCGCATTTCGGTGCGCGCAATCCAGAATGCGGTGAAGGGTTTCCTCGATCTGATTGATGAGAGCTCCGGTCTCTCGACGCACTCCTTGCGTCACACTTTCGCCACGCATCTGCTCGATGCCGGCGCTGATCTGCGCGCAGTGCAGGAGTTGCTAGGCCACTCGTCGATCTCGACGACGCAGATCTATACGCACACAAGCATCGAGAGGTTAAAGCAGGTGTACGAGAAAGCGCATCCGCGTGCGTAGGTCATCGCGGCCGCCACGCCGGATACGCCATGCGCGGGGCGAAGCAGAAGAAAACGCCAACCTCCGGTGCGAAATCCGGCGCTTTCGAGGTTAGACCGAACGCCGAGTTCAACTTCAGGTGGATTGCTCGCGTCAGCCAGATCTGTCCCTCGATGATGTACTCGACTTCATCCTGGTCCCCTTCAACGCCGGTGTAAAACCGAAACTTTGGTGAGAAGCGCTTCAGGTATTCGAGCGCGTACTCACCAAGCGCGATCCGCTTGTCTTCCTGAGTTGATTCTCCGGCCACACGAAGAGTGAGCGTCCCGAATGCGAATCCCTTGATCGCGCCAGCGCCATACTTGTACTCCCAACCCTG
>DASUZC010000250.1:0-10620 GCA_036377095.1 Gemmatimonadaceae bacterium | reverse complement strand
ATACGTGAGTCAGTCTTCTGACCCCGCATTGATCGTCATAGACGTTCAACAAGGCATGGACAACCCGGCCTTCGGCAGTCGAAACAATCCGGACGCCGAGCAACGGATCGCGGATTTGCTGGCTGCGTGGCGCGCCGCGGGAAGGCCGGTGATTCATGTTCAGCACGCATCACTCGAACCCGACTCGGTGTTTCGTGAGGACAGACCGGGGCACGCTCTTAAGAAAGAAGTACTGCCCGTCGCCGGCGAGCCGCTGTTCAAGAAGCATGTCAGCAGCGCATTCATCGGTACCGATCTCGAGCAGTACCTGCGCGGCCGCGGCATTGAAAACCTGGTGATGGTCGGCATGACGACGGAGCACTGCGTCTCGACGACCGCGCGCATGGGCGGAAACCTCGGCTTCAATGTGACTGTTGTGGCTGATGCGACGGCGACATTCGAGCTCGACGGCTACGACGGCACGCACTACACTGCCGAGCAGATTCAGGGAGCGGAGTTGGCAAGTCTCAACCGTGAATTTGCAACGATCCGCGATTCGCGCGACATCCTCGCCGAAGTGGAGACCTCCGTCACCTCGAACTAGAGCGAGGAGATTATGGCAAAGAAAGCAGCGCGAAAGAAGTCAACGACGAAGCGACGTGCAGTGAAGCGCGCATCGCGTAAACGGTCGGGCGCTAAGCGCACAGCAAGAGAATCTTCAGGATCGACCGAGCTCCGACACAAACCGACGCCCGGACTTTACGGCTGGATCACCCACACCGAGCTGGCGAGCGAAAATCCGCTGGCGACGAAAGCGTGGTGCGCAAAAGTGCTCGGTTGGACATTCACGCAGACGATGCCGACACCGGGAGGCGACTATCATCTCTTCGCATACTCCAAACAAGGTGGCGGCGGAATTCGCGGCCTCGAGCCATCCGAATCGCCGGGCAGCAATTTCACCGTGCACGTCGCCGACGCCCACGAAGCCTATGCGCGCGCGCTGACGGAAGGCGCGCAGCCAGTGATGCCGCCGACGAGAGTGATGGAAGGCGTAACTATAGCAGTGGTGAAAGAGCCGGGCGGAGTCAAAGTTGGTTTTTCCGGCCCGTAGTAGCTCGGCGACTCCATGACGCCGGCGATGCCGTCGATCGAAGTCGTCCTCAAACGCTTCGCGAACCCCGACGAAGTCCGCGAGTTCACACGCGGTCGTTTCGAGCTGGTGCACATCGGCGGCATGACGATCGGCCGCGCGACATATCAACCAGGCTGGAAATGGTCGACTGATGTCGGCCCGAACGTCGGCGCGACTCGCTGCAGCGTCGAACACCTCGGCATGGTGCTCGAAGGTCGAGCGACCGTTTCATTCGAGGATGGCAAAGTGTGGGAGCTCACGCCCGGCTCGCTGTTCTACGTGCCGCCCGAGCCACACGACAGCTGGGTGGTCGGCGATGAGCCTTACGTCTCACTTCATTTTCTTGGCGCGAGTCACTATGCAAAGTGAGCGCGTTTTTTTTCCAGCGTGACAGTGCCACAACAAACGCCGCCGACCCCACAAACAGCACGCCTTATTCACGGTGCCATGGCCGCCGGGGTAATTCTGTTCGCCATCGTCGCTCACTTTGTTCTCAGGCCGAGTGCATCGCCGGGAAGCCTGGCGGGCATCACCCCCATTCTCCTTGGGCTGTCGCTCGCTGCATGCGTCCTTGGGATCGTTCTTTCAACCCGGGTGCCCAGGCCGTCAGATGACGAGACAGCCGGTTCGTTCTGGATGAGAGCAGGTTCCCCAGCGCTAATTTGCTGGGCATTCCTCGAGGGAGCTGGCCTGCTCGCGGTAGTCGTTTACTCTCAAACAGGTTCACGCGTAGCAATCTCGATCGCAGGTGTGGCGATTTTTATTTTTGTGCTTCTGAACCCCCGTTACTTCGAAGGTCGTTAGTCCCGACCACGGACATTGACCGCAAGATTCGGATAGCTGTGGGGCGAGTCCGGCGCGATCGTTCGGCATGCACAAGACAATCGAGCCGACGATCCTCTACTTCGGCACACCGGTCGCACTAATCAGCAGCACCAACGAAGACGGCACACCCAACCTCGCGCCGATGTCATCAGCATGGTGGCTCGGCTGGAGCGCGATGCTCGGACTCGGGGTCATGGGTCAGACGTCGGAGAATCTCCTCCGCACGCGCGAGTGCGTGATCAATCTCCCGTCAGCCGACATGGTCTCGCACGTCGATCGACTGGCGATGACGACGGGGCGAGATCCCGTTCCCGAGAAGAAGCTGGCCTGGGGATACAGATACGAGGCGAACAAGTTTGGCCTGTCCGGACTGACGCCGGTTCCATCCGAGTCTGTGTCACCGCCAAGGATTCTCGAGTGTCCCGTGCAGATGGAAGGCATCGTCCACGACGTGCGGCCATTTGGAAAGAACGTCTCAGCGAACGCGTTCGAGATTCACATCACCAAGCTGCACATCGAAGAATCGCTGTTGATCGAGGGCAATCATGCAACGCGGCCGCACGTCGACCCCGCTCGGTGGCGGCCGCTGATTATGAGCTTTTGTCGATTCTTCGATCTCGGGCGCGAGGTGCATCCCTCACGGCTGGCGCAATCTGACTTCATGAAGTTTGTGACTCGGCGAAGCGCCTAAACTCGGTTGGACGAGCGACGGTTGAAGCGAGCATGGCGCCTCCACCTTGAGAGTCACAAGGAGGCTCACAGTCAAAACCGTGCTCGCATATCGAGCAAGCCGCCCAGCACCACGGAAATTGGTAAAGCGTGTCATCTCATCTCCTGTTTTCTGACAGTGACGCGCCGCGATCGCAACGCTCGATCTCTGTCGTACATCAGATGCACCCCGGCCCGTTACTCCCTCGTAAACCTCGCGATCACTGTCCCGACAACCGGTGATGGCTCGCGCGCGACAAAAATCGAGTCGTAATCGGGATTGAACGATGCCAGCTCGATGCGCTCGTCTTTGATGGAAGCAACACGTTTGACGACGTGACTCTGATCGGGGAGACGCGCCACCACCAGATCGTCGACCCGCGGGTTGGAATCGAGTTGAATCAGAATCACCTCGCGCGGACAGAGCACCGGCGTCATGCTGTGACCGGCAACACGGAGCGCGACGTAACGACCGGGAGAGATGTCCTCCGGCAGCTCGAGCCAGCGATCGCAGGGCTCATCCCAGATCTCCCTGCCCTGACCGGCCGCAACGGCCAGATCCAGTAGCGTCGCGCATCGATTCGTGCTCGCGATCGCGAGTGACTGCTCGATCGTCGCAGCAACCGGAGCGGTGCGCTCACGCAGCTGACGACGTGGCAGAACCCTGTCGGCACGGCGGACTGACAGTCGACTCAGTGCGCGTCGCGCAAAGTCGGTTGCTTCGCGTTCGTCTTTTGACCGCTCGTCGCCGGTCAGCCCTGCGCGCAGATCCCTCGCCAGCCAGGAGAGAAACTTTTCGTCCTGATATGCAAGCCGATCGTCGTTGGTCTCGATCTCTTTTCCAACAGCCGGTATCAGCCCTTCGATGAATCGGTCATTGCTGATCATTGACTCTCCTTTGCTAACTGCGCCGTTGGATTGGTCGGCGCCGACCTTATCGTGAACTGCGCGCGATGGAAAAATTTTTCTATCTCGCATTTCTCATCAGGCTCGAGCGATGTGACATACTGGCTGCCGATAGTGCGAAATCGCTCGCGCAGACGATGCAGCCTCACCCGCGCCGCGCCGTAACTGATTCCCAACTGGTTCGCCGTCTCGCGCAGGGGGATGTGGCGCCCGACGGCGACGATCATCCGCATCTCGTCCGGCGTGAGCTCCGATTCCAGGTGTCGGGCAAGGTTCGCGATCACTGAGCGCAACGGCGATGCGTCCTCGTGGCCCGCACTGATGCCAGCCGTGTATTCCGATATGCACTCAGCAACAACCTGCTGCTGAGCGCCGCCCAATGCCGAATACGCGGCGTTACGGCTTGCGTCATGTCGATCGAGATCGCGATGATGCCGACGAGCGCGGTTGCGAAATGCGGCCACCACGTAGCGTGCGAGATCGCGCGGTGCCAGACGATGCTCCATGAGATGCAATACCACATCGTCGAGCAAAGTCGTCACCATTTCCTCGCGATCGTCAGCATCGACGCCCATCTGGCGCGCCTGATCGCGCAATAACGGAGCGTACAATAGAAAGAATTCCCGGATGGCGGACTCGTCGCAGTCGTGAATGCCGGCGAGAAGTTTCGCTGAGGTCGGATTGCGGTCGGACACTCTGACTGCACCCCAGGCCGTTACAGCTCATGCCGTCTGACCCAATGACGCAGCGCTGATTCGATTTTCCTGATGCGTGGCAACACCAGCCCGGGGTAGCCACCGACACGCCCGCGGATTATCTCGGCCCGCAGCGACGAGAACCCTTTTTGTTCGGCGACGGCTAGCAGCTGCAGCACATCGTCGCGAGCATTCGCCCGGGTTTGCAGGGATGGCGGAGATTCACGCCGCCGGCCAAACGCGAGCGCTGTTCGAGCGCGGAGCGTCTTTTCCATCTCTTCGCGGCTCGGGCGCCTGCCACTCGCGATGAAGCCGAGATTGGCGAGCGCGCGACCAACAGCAGAAGTCTCGGTGTTCTCGAGACATGCCACCGTGTTGATGTCGCTGTCACCGACCCGCTCAGATGCCCAGCCGGTGGCGGCCGGATCCGTCTCGGCTGCATCACGAAACACCACAGCCTTGAACGTGATCTCACCATCCGCGCGCGACACGAGCTCGGTGTTGATGCGCCCCTGCGGATAGCGCGAGTAGAAAAGCTCTATGCGTTCAGCGACTGTTGCGTACTGCTCGGGATTGAAGAAAGAATCGGTCTTCGGCATTTGCAAAGGAGCTATCTGGATTCCCAAGCTATGCCCGAAGAAAGCCCGAAACAAGGGCCAAAAAGCCTATGTTTGTGAGCTTTTGATGAGGCGGGTTTTTTTGGGCGGCTACTCGGTGGGAGCCTGTTGATGACCCGTCATTGGCGTCACCGACGACACGATCGCATCGGCGATGTCGTCTTCCACCGCGAAGATATCCTTCACGTCACGGTCGTAGACATCGGCCCACTGCATCACGTCATCGGCGGTGCTGCTCAACCGCGCCGTCACACGCAGACGATTGCCGATGCGCTCGACGGTTCCTTCGAGCACCAGGTGCGCGTCAAGGCTGGCCGTCACCGAGCTGTCAGTGCGGCGCTTCACGGAACGTGGCAACCCGGGCGCGAGAACCTTTAGACCGGCAGTCTTCATGAGCTTTCCGGCGACTGCGTTCGTCACACCGGTGGCCAGATATGCGTTCGATGAATCCGATCCAAGACTGACAAACGGCATTACTGCGATTACGCCGAGATTCGCCGGCCGGCTTGCAGCGTTGCCTGCGACAGGTGACTCGGCGACCGCCAGTGCGCTGGTCGGGTGCAGGCGTGTGTAGATGCCGGCGCTGACGACGATCGCGCCAACGAGTGCGAGCGCACTGATCAGAACACGTTTCGCGCGACGTCCGTGATGCGCGATCTTTGCCGACGCAAACGCTCCGCTGATCGTCTCCGGATCCTCGAGCATCTCGACCAGCTCTGTCGCGCTCTGTGGACGATCGGCGGGATCGATCGCCAGGCAACGGGCGATCAACTTCTCGAGTCCGGCAGGCACGTCCTTGCGAAGCGCGGAGAGCGGCGGCGGTGGCAGCGTCAATCTCGCCGTCAGCATCTGTCGCGGATCGAGATTGGCAAATGGTGCCGTCCCCGCGAGCATTTCGTATGCGGCGATACCGAAGGCGTATATGTCGGCGCGGCCATCGATGTTCGGATCGCCGGCCGCCTGCTCGGGCGCCATGTACAGGATGGTGCCAAGCGACATACCGGTGTTGGTGAGCACATTCTTCGTTGTCTCGCCGGAGCGACGCGCAGTCGACAGGGCTTTCGCAACTCCGAAGTCGGTAACGGTCGCCGAGCCGGAGGCGAGAAGAATGTTGCCGGGCTTGATGTCGCGGTGAACGACGCCACGCTCATGCGCGAAGGCGAGTGCGCGCGCGACATCCTTCATGATGCCGATAGCCTCCCGCACGCCGAGCGCACCGGTGCGACGCAGCCTGATATCGAGCGATTCGCCGTCGACGTAGGGCATCACCAGGTAAGGGAGACCGTCGACCTCGCCCGCTTTGATCACCGGCACTATGTGCGGGTGCTGCAGTCGCGCGACCGTCAGTATCTCGCGTCTGAAGCGTTCGGCGGACACCGTCGCCGCCAGCTCGGGCGGCAGCACCTTGATGACGACCTTGCGCTCGAGGTCGTGGTCCTCGCCCATGAACACCAGCGCCATGCCGCCACCAGTGAGCTCGCGCTCAATGGTGTAGGATCCGCCAAGTGCGGTTAGCAGGCGTTCGGAGATCGAGGGCATCAGGTTTCGGTAACGGCCGGGTAAGGTCTGAACAACTAATTAGATAGCAGAACCTGGCTTAAGGTTGGCAGTTAGCGATGAGAAGTGTCGGAAATGTGACAGAAAGCACCGGGGAGCACTCGAAACGGAGTTAACGGCGCACGAGTTTCAGCCGTCTACTGGGTGCGGGAAGCGGGAAGCGGGAAGCGGCAGGCGGGAAGCGGCAGGCGGGAAGCGGGAAGCGGGAAGCGGGAAGCGGGAAGCGGGAAGCGGGAAGCGGGAAGCGGGAAGCGGACGCGAGACGAGGAACACGATGCTGATCACAAAGCAAGCTTTAGTTCTGGCGGTGCTATTAAGCACAGCACCGATTGGCGCATATGCGCAGAAATCGGATGCGAGGTCTGCGCAGAAATCCGCTATTGCGCGGTCGGACGTTCGCGAGCTTCCCGCGGATCAGCAGGTCATCCAGGCTCTCAACCGTCTGACGTTCGGTCCGCGACCAGGCGATGTCGCCAAAGTGCGCGCGATGGGCCTCGACAACTGGATCGATCTCCAGCTGCATCCCGACAAGATCAACGACAACGTGATGAATTCGTTCATCGATGCGAAATACGCCGCGCTCGGTCAGGATCAGAACGAGTTACTCAAGCAGTACGCGGTGCAGCAGCGCGAGCGCCGCGAAGTCAAACGCGATCGCGCCGACAGCATCAAGGGAATGACCGCTGACGACAGTGCGATCATGATGCAGCTTCGCCAGCAACAGAACTCACGGCGCCAGGTCGTCACTCAGCTGCAGTCGTCGCGTGTCGCACGCGCAGTCGGCAGCGAGCGCCAGTTGCAGGAGGTGATGACGGACTTCTGGGAGAACCACTTCAACATCTACCTGGCGAAGGGCCCACCCGAGGCGTACTACCTCGTCGATTTCGATCAGAACGTTATCCGTCCGAACGCGCTCGGCAAATTCCGCGATCTGCTTGAAGCAGTCGCCAAGAGTCCGGCGATGCTGTTCTATCTCGACAATGCGCGCAGCATGGCCGATAGCACGCGGCCAACCCTTGAGACACCGAAGCGCGTCCGTCTCGTGCCACTGAGGCGAGGGCGATTCGGTCGAGTGCTCAGCGGTGGTGTGGTGGCAATTCCGGGACAGATGCCGACCCCGCAACAACGTCGGGCGCAGGGTTTGAACGAGAATTACGGCCGCGAATTACTCGAGCTGCACACGCTCGGCGTCGACGGCGGATACACGCAGCAGGACGTAATCAACGTCGCGCGGGCATTCACCGGGTGGACCATTGTGCCGCCGGCGCAGGGAGGCGGCTTCATTTTCCGTCCACAGGTGCACGACGCAGGCGAGAAAGTAGTGCTCGGCCACAGATTGGCCGCCGGTCGCGGAATGGAAGACGGCGAAGATGTGCTCGACATCCTCTCGAGAAGTCCGGCAACCGCGCACTTCATCGCGTTCAAGCTGGCGCGTCGATTCGTCACCGACACTCCGTCGAAAGCGCTTGTCGATCACGCAGCGCAGATCTTTCTCAGAACCGATGGCGACATCCGTGAAGTACTGCGCACCATCATTACTTCGCCTGAATTTTTCTCTCAGCGGGCGTTTCGCAGCAAGGTGAAATCACCATTCGAGGTTGTCGTCAGCGCGGCACGCGCGATGAACGCGCAACCCGACAGCACGCCGCGCTCGGCGCAGATCGTCGCCTACCTCGGCCAGCCCATCTTCGGCCATCAGGCGCCGAATGGTTGGCCGGAGACGGGCGACGCGTGGATGAACACTGGCGCGATTCTCAACCGCATCAATTTTGGAATGGCGGCGGCAGCCGGTCTACTGCCCGGTGTGAGCGTCGCTGCGCTGCCTGCGCTCGATACGCTGCGGAGTGCTCCGCGTGACAAGCAGGTCGATGCAGTTGCCGCGACCATTCTGAACGGAATGGTTTCGCCTGATACGCGCTCGGTACTGCTCTCCGGTGAGCATCCACTATTGAATGGCGCGACCGGATCCAGCGCTTCGACTATGTCAGGCGACTCTGTTGACGACGACTCAGACCAGATGGTCGATCGCGCGAATGGCACACCGGCACGAGTGAAAAATCAGAATGGCGGTGGGAAGCGAACGGCAATGCAGGGTCGCGGGCCTGGATATGTGCCGCAGCTGACCGGATTGTCCCAGATCGTGGGGCTCGCATTGGGCTCGCCGGAGTTTCAACGGCACTGAGGATTGAGGCCTTCGGACCAACGGCATTGATAATCGCGGACTAATTGAGGATTGCAGACAAAGGTCAACGACTTGTTGTCCGGAGTGGTCCGCGATAGTTCGCAGAGGTTGAGGAGTCATTTATGGATCGTCGAGTTTTCGTGAAATCAGGCGCTTTGGCGCTCGTAACGATGGGGCTCAGCCCGAGTTTTTTGCGTCGCGTGACGTTCGGGATGGAGCTGCCGAAGGCGCCGAAGGGCAAGGTGTTGATATGTCTTTTTCAGCGCGGAGCAGCGGACGCGTTGAACATCGTCGTGCCGCACGGAGAGAGAGCCTACTATGCAATGCGGCCGTCGATCGCGATCCCACAGCCGTCGCGCAGCGCCGCCGGTGGGGCGATCGATCTGGATGGATTCTTTGGATTTCATCCGGCACTCGCTCCGCTCAAGCCGCTCTACGATCGCGGGATTCTCGCACCCATTCACGCCGTCGGCAGTCCGAGCACGACGCGCTCGCACTTCGACGCGCAGGACTACATGGAGACCGGCACGCCCGATGTGAAAGGCACAACCGACGGTTGGCTCAACCGCTATCTCGCCGTCAAGGGAACGTGCGACGAATGCAAAATTGCGTCGACTCCATTTCGCGCCGTATCGCTGACGCCGCAAACGCCGCGCATTCTCGAGGGACCGAGTCCGACAGTCGCGATGAACAGTCTCGACGAGTTCAGCGTGCGCGCGACTGGCAGCAGCGCCGAGAGACTGGAGGCGCTGTATAGAACTGGTTCAGCAGACCTCGTGCACGCGACCGGCGCCGAGACTTTTGATGCAGTGAAGATGCTGCGCGCGGCGAATCCGCAGAAATATCTGCCGCAAAATGGCGCCGACTATCCGCGCTCCCAGTTCGGTCAGCGCCTGCTGCAGATCGCGCAGCTGATCAAGACCAATGTCGGCCTCGAAGTCGCGTTCGCCGATGTCGGGGGCTGGGACACGCACGTGAACCAGGGAAATTCAACGGGCCAGCTCGCCCAGCGGCTCGATGATTTTTCCCGCTCTATCGCCGCGCTCGTCACCGACCTCGGCGATCGCATGGACGATGTCGTGATCATGACGATGTCCGAGTTCGGTCGCATGGCGCGCGAGAACGGCAATCGCGGCACCGATCACGGTCACGCCGGCGCGCTGTTCGTCATCGGCGGACACGTCAAAGGGGGCAAGGTGCACGGTCGCTGGCCTGGCCTGGAACAGGAGCAGCTCTACGAGGGCCGCGATCTCGCTCTCACCACCGACTTTCGTTCCGTATTCGCTGAGATTGTGTCGCATCACCTCGGGGCTCGCGCTCTCGACCGCATCTTCCCCGGCTTCTCCGCCTCTCCCTCTAGCTTCGTGGGCGTCGTCTAGTCTTCGGAGGCATCTCTGCTTGGGTCGAGGCGAGGGGTCCTCACGGCGACAACGGTCGCTCGGGCGGAGCCGCTAACTACGCTCGTTCGCTCTGCTCACTCGCGCGTCTCCTTGGTCGCTCCCTCAAGTCGCCTTAGAGGTCCCCTCGCCTCTCCCGAATTAGCTCCGTAACTGCGCGCGCGCGTTGCGCGCGGGAGGCGGACAAGCCCGAAAGATGCGCCCCTCGTCACGAGCTTCCGCACTGATTACTCCTCGCGCCGTCCGCTCTTACAGATCTCTGTTGGGAGAGGCGGGGGTCCTCTAAGCGGCAGTTACAGTGAGCGCGAGGAGGAGACCCGCGACCGAGCAGAGCGAGGGAGCGTAGTTAGGGGCTCCGACCAAGCGAACGTTGCCGCGTGAGGACCCCCGCCTCGACCCAAACGAGATGCTAGCCGAAGCGCACCTAGGCAAGCGAGAGGAATCAGAAGCGGAAGATCTTGCCGAGCGCTTTGCCGATTTTTTTGCCGAAATCGTTCTGCCAATCCCGCTGCGCGTTCGGGTCGGCGTTGTAGTCGGGATTGTCGACATCCGGCCCGTGCTCGGGGCACGGGATGTTCGGCTGCGGCAATTCGGGCTTGTAGTACTCGTTGCGCGTGACCGG
>DASUZC010000249.1:0-11525 GCA_036377095.1 Gemmatimonadaceae bacterium | reverse complement strand
AGCCCCTCGTGCATTTCTTCGTCGACCAGGTGCTCATCGATCGCCTCCGGGCTTTCGGCGCGGCGAATCGGATCGACCACGATTCCGTTACTGACCTTTTGTAGTCCGACGAGGTCCGTGACTACACGCTCGATGATGCGGAACTCTTCCTCGGTACCGACTCGCCCGGAGAGATTGACGACGCCGGACCTTACAGAGATCTCGACGTCATCCGGATCGAAAGCTACCTGCTGATCGAAAGTGTCCCGCACCAGCGCACGTAGCTCGTTGTCGCTGAGATCGTCGGTATCTCTGATGTCTTCGTAATCGCGTTCCACATTTCCTCCGCAGCTTCCCCCAAACTGCCGAGGGAATTCAGGTTAGCGGAAGAACAAAAGCGATGCGCCGAGTGTCAGAGCCCGATTGTTCTTCCAGAAAGAGCGTTGCTGATTCGACGCCGCCGGAGTTCCGCCCGTGGGCGCCAGGTAGTAGGCCGCCGGATATTTCAGTTGGTACAGATAGTCGTTCCAGTCTGCCGTCAGCTGAAAACGTCCGCCGGGAACCCACCTCAGTCCGCCACCGTACGTGAACGCAAACGGGGTGCCGAAGGTGTATGGATCATCAGGTATCGAGCAGCCGCAGCTCGCCACGCCAGCGCCCAGATTCACCACCGGCACGATGTGATGGAAACTCTTTTGTCCGGTGAGATTGAGCGCGAGATCGAGGTCGTAGATGTTGATCGAGACATTCTGCTTGCCGAGTTGGCGAGCAGTCCCTGTCTTCGTGGGGTCGATGCCGAATCGGTTGCTGTTGACGTGCGACCAGCGCGCCATCAGGAAAGCGGGCCCGCCGACGTGAATCTGATAGCGCACGCCAAACATCGGTCCATCCCGCGGAGCGACGGCGATCGGATCCTCTCCTGCACTGTAACGTCCGCCGAAAAACGTGAATTCCTGCCTCGTATCCAGATCGCGGTACGGGCTGTTTTGCGGCAGATGCCCGACCTGCGCGTTGGCACTGGCGGCAAAGACGACAAGCGCGAACGCGCTGACAATTCCTTTCACTTAGTCCACTCCAAGATTGACGCCGGTCATCTCCGGCGGCTGCTCGATGCCGAGCATCGACAATATAGTTGGCGCCACATCGCACAACGCTCCGCCCGCACGGAGTGTTGTTGCCTGTTCCCAATCGACGACGACGAACGGCACCGGGTTCGTCGTGTGAGCCGTGTGCGGACCACCAGTTGCCGGGTCGATCAACATCTCGGCGTTGCCGTGGTCGGCGGTGACTATCAGTCGCATTCCGGACGTCTCTGCCGCGGTCAACACTCTTGCCAGCGATTGATCCACTGTCTCGACGGCTTTGATCGTTGCCGGAATCGATCCGCTGTGTCCGACCATGTCGGCATTGGCGTAGTTGCAAAGAATGAAATCGAACTCTCCTGACCTGATTCCTTTGACGAGCGCGTCGGTGACGCCGGCAGCGCTCATTTCCGGGGCGAGATCGTACGTCGCCACACCTTTGGGACTCGGCACAAGCACACGCTGTTCGCACGGAAACGGCGCTTCGACGCCGCCGTTGAAGAAGTAAGTCACGTGCGGATACTTCTCGGTTTCCGCCGTCTTCAACATGTCGAGACCGTGCCCGGATAAAACTTCGGCCAGGATTCGCACCATCGACGTTGGGTCGAACGCGACTGGCACGTTGAAAGTCTTGTCGTAGTTGGTGAGCGTCGTTACGGACACCTTGGGGCCGTCCTTGATCTCGAACCCATCGAAATTCACATCGATCAGGGCGCGCACGATCTGCCGCATGCGGTCGGAGCGATAGTTGAAGCAGATCACCGCATCCCAGTCACGCATCGGCGCCACCGGCTTTCCGTCCTCGACGATCACCACCGGCAGCATGAACTCGTCAGTCTTGCCGGCCTCGTAGGATTTGCGAATTGTCTCCAGCGGGTCGGTCTCCGTCGCACCCTCGCCAAGCACGATGGCGCGATACGCGAGCTGAGTCCGATCCCAGCGGCGATCGCGATCCATCGAGTAGTAGCGGCCGGATACGCTCGCGATTTTCGCCGGTGATCCGGTTTTCCTGATGTAGTCCAGCAGCTCCTGCATGTAACCCAACGCAGACTTCGGCAGCGTGTCGCGCCCGTCCAGAAATGCGTGGATCGCAACGCGACTGATGCCCTTCTGCTTCGCGAGGTCGATCAGCGCGAACAGGTGGGAATCGATCGCGTGCACTCCGCCGGCACCGATCAATCCCATCAAGTGGAGTGTGCCGCCGTTGGCCTTTACCTGCTCGCACGCGGCTACCAGTGCGGGATTGGTGTAGAAGCTGCCGTCAGTGATGGCAGAAGAGATGCGTACCAGATCCTGCATCACAACGCGACCCGCGCCGAGATTGAGATGCCCCACTTCGCTGTTGCCCATCTGGCCTTCCGGCAGGCCGACGCGCAGGCCGGATGCTTCGAGCAAAGTACGGGATCCGCGCGACCACAGGTTGTCCCAGGTCGGCGTCCTCGCGAGCGCGATTGCGTTACCTTCGGTTTCGGGGCGGTAGCCCCAGCCATCGAGTACGATGAGCGCGACTGGCCGCGCTCGTTGTTTGCTTGCCATTATATCACGTAATGTAATCCCACCCTGACGAGAGGGCGCGCAGACCGAGATGGCTTTTTTCAGACCGAAAGATGAGACCGGACCAGAGACGAGGCGGCGGGCTGAGCGCGCGGCAGAGGGGGATCGCCGTCGCGGCAGCTGGAAGGACTTTCGTCGCGCTTATCCCGGATTCGTGTTCGTGCTTGGACTCGGCGTCGCAGCGATGATTGCCGTCGATGTCTGGCTTGTAGCCAAGCGCGTCAAATACGATCACGACGTCAAGCAGCTTCGCGAGCACATGACCAGCGCCGAGCGGGAGCGCACCGACGCCATCGTTCAGTCCGAGCAGAACAAATTGCGCATTGCCATTGAGCTGGCGAAGCGCCAGGCGAAGTTCGACAAGAAACTTCATCTCAACGTATCGGTCGACAGCGCGCGCATGTATCTCACGCGGGAGGGGGCACTGCTGCGCGAGATGCCGGTGCAGTTCGGCCCCGAACGGCCGCCCGCACCGACGGATACCACTCCGCCAGTCGCCATCCCTCGTGGCGAGCGCACCATCGCCGATCTCGGTGACACCCGCATCGTGCTCGACGGCGGAGTCCAGATATTGACTTCGAACACTGCCCAGCTTGCCAACGATTCCACTGCGATTCCGCCGGGATCGCTACGCATCAGCAGCGAGGATATGAAGGCGATCAAGCCGAACCTTAGCGCAGGTATGAAGGTATACTTCTATTGATCCGGGTGACTGATATCGTCCCCCATCCCTCATCCCCCATCCCGTCGTTCAAATGCCTGTGAGCAAGGTTTTTTCATTTGGTGGCAGGACGGTCTGGCTCCTTATAACCGGATTCGTCATCGCTGCCATCCTCAGCGTGATGCTGCTCACCAACACCGCCGAGCTGCGGTACGCGCGCGACGTCAACCGCATGGTCTACAACGACAATCTCGGTGTCCTCAACGAGATCAAGTCGAAGCTGGGAATGACCACCGACAGCCTGAGAGCTTTGATGAACGAGTCGCCGGCAGAGGCGGCTAACCAGCCATACCTCGTCGTCAGCATGGCCGACCATCGGCTCTGGTACAAGCAGGGCAAGGAAATTCTGTTTGAGGCGCCGGTTGCGACGGGAAGCGGCAAGGAGCTCGTCGGCGGGTCCAGCGGACAGTGGCGTTTCGAGACTCCACGTGGTCGGCTGACGGTGAAGGGAAAGGATGAGAATCCGGCTTGGGTACCACCCGATTGGCATTACGTCGAGCAGGCGCACAAGAAGGGTCTCGGCATCGTTCACCTCGACGCCGGCGAGGCGATCCCGACTGGCGACGGCGGGGTCATTACCACGCGAAATGGGGAGGTCGTAAAACGTTACCCCAGCGGCTCCGCCGTGTCTTTAGGTGGGGGAGTCGAAGGCAAGGAGATCGTCGTGAATGGAAACATCGTTGTGCCGCCCTACGGTACCACCGCGCGCAGATACATGGGCGTCCTCGGGACGCGACGCCTGGAGCTGGGCGACGGTTATGGTATCCATGGAACCGACCATCCCGAAACCATTGGACAATCGGTGAGCCATGGCTGCGTCCGCATGCGTAATGAAGACATTGAGCGCCTCTACCCGATGGTCGCGGTCGGCACTCCAGTCTACATCTACTAAAAAAGAAGTCTTTTGACGTCGGCAGTTGTTGGCGAGAGACGCCGTCCAACCGGCGAAGAGCTGGCGCTTCCTGATGATTTGCCCGTCAGAAAGCGGCACATTGGACGACTTGTATGGCTGGCGATCGCTGCCATTGCAGCGGTGGGAGCGTTTCAGTTTCTCCAGGCTGCCGCAGACACCACCGAAAAACCGATCGGCACCTTCACCCGTACCGTGGTTCCTCTCGCCAATCCCTCGGTGAGTGCGTTCGGCGCGAGCGGCGAAGTGAAGCTCGCGTTTGCAATGCCCGCCCAGGAGATCTCGTATCCGCTCGATGTACACGGCGATCCGACATCCCTGCAGTATGCCTGGGTGCGCGTCGGCGATACAGCGCTCGCGACAAACCCCCAGCCCCTCACCAGCGACAGGGTATCGGCTCCGCCGGAAGCGGGCTTCTTTCACATGGCGCTACTGAAGGCCAATCAGCAACGCGCAGTGGAAGGGCTTACGCTCGCCGTGCTGGTGCCGTTCGAGGAGAAGCAGGGCGGCATGTTGAAGGGCTACCGCATCGGCACCTACCTCGCCGAACGGATTCGCGGCAAAACACCGCCGCCTGAAGGATTTCTCGAGATCAGACCGGCCGATCTCGACATACCAATCACAAAGCACCTCAGGGTCGGAGACTTCCTGAATCATGACCAGCAAGGCGTCTGGCCGAGCTTCGCGGCGGTGAATCCGAAGCTGCTGGACAAGCTGGAGTTAGTCATTCAGGAGATTGCTCGCTGGCATGGCGACAAAGCCGTTGCCGACGTAGAGCTCGACGTTCACTCGGGCTTTCGCGCCCCGGCGCACAATCGGCGCGTCCGACGCGCGGCGAGCGACAGTCAGCACCAATACGGTGACGCCGCCGACGTCGCGATCGACGCCAACGGCGATGGCCGCGTCACGGCGATTGATAGCCGCATGGTCGGATTGGCTGTCGAGATCGTCGAGCTAAAGCATCCGGAGCTCGTGGGCGGGCTCGGCATCTACACGAGTGGTCACTCCAGCACCAATTACGTACATATTGATGTACGCGGCCGACGGGCCAGGTGGCGCGGCGGCGGTTGAACCGGGAGATTATCCCTCATGAACGATATTCTGCGCGAGCGACTCATTCGGAAGCTGGACACGCTTCCGGAAGAGAAGATCTACCAGATCCTCGACTACATCGACTTCCTCGAGTCCAAGTACGCGCCGAAGCTGTCGACTGCACCCAACCCGCTGAAACGGTTTGCTGAAGGCGTTGAGGATACACTCCGCGCCGGCAAAATGTCGGCAACCGCGATCGCGGGCACGATGAATGTGATGAACAAAGCCGTTGGCGTCGTCACCGACGTCGCCAATGCTGGCAAGTCAGTTGCAAGTGAGATCGCCGGAGTCGTGTCGTCGGTAGCTTCTTCGAAGCCTTCCTCGACTGCTACTGGCGGTCCGGCAACGCCGGCTGCTACGCAGCCCGGGTCACCTTCGTCCGACGTTCCACCAACGCCCCCACCTGGAGATCAGCGTAAGTGAGAACCCAGTCCGCGCGCTCGCACGCCGCGTCCAGCGCCAAGAAACGTCGCACCGCTGCAGCGGCGGCGAGTCGTCCGGCCCGTGGACAGGACCGTGCGAAAGCGGCCGAGCCAGTTGAAGCACCGCGGACCGGCGCGCGGCGTACCATCGTCTCGACGATGAAGGAGCTGCCGAACTTTCTGCGATTGCTCGGCGGACTGATGACGGACCGGCGGGTTTCGAACACCGACAAGCTGCTCGTCGGCGGCGCCATCGCCTACATCCTGATGCCGATGGATTTCATCCCGGATTACATCCCATTCCTCGGTGAGATCGACGACCTGTTCGTGCTCGTGCTGGCGTTGCAGCGCCTCATCGCCAACGCCGGACGCTCGGTAATCGAGGATCACTGGATGGGAGATCCCGCTCAGCTGAAGTCGCTGGATCTCGAGCGCGTGCTGGTTGCGGCTGCGTTCTTCCTGCCGCGACGCGTCAGAAGGCGGTTGAAGACGATTGGCCGCGAGATATAGCGCCTTCCTCCTGACGGCGCTGCTGACCAGCGCCTGCCACCGCGGTACCTCAACGGATGTCATGCTGTTAACGGGTCGCTGCACGACGCACGTGCGCTCCAAAGGAATTCCTGCGCGACTACCGGCAGTGCCCTCCCTCAGACCCGGACTCGGGGGCATCGTCGGAACCCTCGCTGATTCAGGGGGCGCGCTTGGTCACTATCCAATCCTCGCGGTAACGCCGGGGGATCAGCCGAACTCGCCGCACGCTACTGTGGCAGCGGATACGGTTGGCGGATTCGTGTTCGACAGCCTCCCACCGGGCCGGTATCGTCTGTTCGTGCGCGCGTTTGCACATCGGCCGGATTCGACCGAGGTCGATGTCACCGCGGGCCGCATCGATACCGTCGCCCTGAGGCCGATTTTCTTTCAGTGCGTCCGCTGATATCTCGGCGTCGCTTCTGTTTTGTGATTGCCATTCACAGGCCCACAAACCCCAATGCCGAGATATAAATTTCAGCACCACAACAGACTCTCCCATGTGCAGAAACATCAAAACTCTCGCCAACTTCGAGCCCCCTGCTACCGACGACGAGATCCGCGCCTCGGCGCTGCAATTCGTCCGCAAGCTGAGTGGAACCACCAAGCCGTCACGCGCGAATGAAGACGCGTTCAATCTCGCCCTCGAGGAAGTCACAACCGCTGCCCACAAACTGATTCGCTCGCTCAAGACGAACGCGCCGCCGCGTAATCGCGAAGTCGAGAGAGAAAAGGCTCACGAGCGCGCCCTCAAGCGGTTCGCATGAAGCTCAAAGGCTACATCTTCTTTGTCGTAATGAGCGCGTTAGCCTGCTCGCGCCCGCTGTATGTCGATCCTGCCCCAAATGGCGTCGTCGTGAGCGGCGCAAAGCTTGGGATGTACCACAAGGAAATTGTTGCCAAGAAGGATCCCGATACACTCGTGGCGCCGGATGCTACTATCTGCAGGGTTGCTCCTGATGTCTACAAGTCAGCCGCTCTCCACAGCGTGATCTACTGCAATTGGCAATGAGTCTTGGGGAGCTTCTCTCCCTCTGAGGACCCGATGAAAACGCTCCTTCTCGCACTCGCGCTGATGATGGTCAACGCCGCCAACGGAAACAGTCAGACCCAGCCCGATCCGCTGCGGACCGATTGGCCGAATCTCGCCAAGTACCGCGACGCGAATGCGAAGCTGAGCCCGCCAGCGAAGAATGAAAACCGTGTTGTGTTTCTCGGGAATTCGATCACCGAAGGCTGGACGCAATACTTCCCGACGATGTTTGCCGGCAAGCCCTACATCAATCGTGGTATCGGCGGGCAAACCACGCCGCAGATGCTCATCCGCTTTCGGCAGGACGTCATCGCGCTCAAGCCGAAGGTCGTCGTGATTCTGGCCGGCATCAATGACATCGCCGGCAACACCGGACCGTCGACGCTCGAGATGATCGAAGACAATCTGGCTTCGATGACCGAGCTGGCGCAGGCCAATGGAATTCGCGTCGTGCTGTCGTCAGTCTTGCCGGCAATCGACTTTCCATGGCGTCCTGGCCTCGAGCCGGCGCCCAAGGTGATTGCGCTCAACAAGTGGCTCAAGGCCTACGCCGCCAGGCGCGGAGCTGTTTACCTCGATTACCACTCCGTTATGTCAGATCAAAACGGGGGGATGCGAGCAGGATTGGCATCCGATGGTGTGCATCCGACTGAAGCCGGCTACAGAGTGATGGCGCCGCTCGTCGAACGAGCGATCTCTCAGGCGCTGCGAAAGAAGTAACCTGGGCGGCCCAACACCGCTTTTCAGTTAAATCGCGTAGCTCTCCACAGTCCCGAGGCCGCTGACACCAGCATCGCCACCGTAGCGACGATCAGAGCGAGCGCCCAGCCGAGGTTGATGCTTATCTGCGGTGGGCGTGCAACCACACCGAACGCGATGATAATCGCTGTGGCCACCCCAACAACGATCCAGTCGAGTGCGCTCCGCCTGCGTGTCGCTCCGATCGTGCCGGACTCACCGGCAATCCGCGCCTGGGTGTATTCCGCTCGCACGCCATAGCGTTCGCCCTCACGCGCCGCGGCTTCCTGCCAGCGCGAATGCTCCCTGCGATCCACCGACGATAGCGCGATGATTCCAGCGCCGAGCGCCATCACCAGCGATCCGCCGACGACCTGTGTCAGCACGGAGCCGGATGCGGAACTGAGCTCCCCGAAGACGAGAATTCCCCACAGCAGTCCCCACAGTTGATTGGTGTTGGAAAGAGGAATGCCGCGCGTGATACCAGCGTATTTCACCGCGTACTGCTGGAACAGGTCTCCAATTACCCAGATGAAACCGCCGGCGAGAAGCCAGAATAAAACGTGTTGTGCTCCCGCGAGTTGAGTCCACAGCGCGTGCCCGCCACCGGAATAGGTGAGAGCGAGGATCGTCATCATTCCGAGCTCACCCACGGTAAAGAACGTGACGAACGAAAGCGGGCTCATTCCCGTCAGATAAGCTTTCCGGTACGGGATGTACATCGTTCCCCACAACACGCCGGCCGAGAGTGCCGCGATTACCCCGCGTGCAGCGTCGCGCGGTGGAACCTGGGATGCAGATGCAATCGCCAACGCTGTCGCGCCACCGAACATCAGCAGGGCTCCGCCGATTACGCCAAGCCATCGGCGCCAATCCGCACCGCGCAGCTCCTTGAAGAAAACAACTCCCCAGATGATTCCGAGGAGACTGTTGCTGTTCCACAACGGGAACGCGATGCTCAAGCCGACATCGCGGACTGCGAAGATCGTGAGCGTATTGGCGACCGCCCACAGGCAGCCAGCCAGTACCGCCCACACGATCAGATGCGGTGCCTGCCGCAGGTCTGCTGCGATATAGGACGTCCCCTGAATCAGTGCCGGCAGCGACCAACGCGCCAGAAAAACGCCGATCACCATTGTCAGCGAGATCACGACTGGTGAGAGTCCGAGGGTCACCAGCTTGGTCGGTGCCTCGGCCGCTCCCAACCACGCGCCGGCCGTAAGGCCGCACAGCATGCCGACGTTCTGGAGCGTGCGTAGCCGCGGCGCTTCGACGACGCACCGTGGTGTTTCCCCGGAGACCTCGACGTCGATCGCGCTCACGATATCCAGCGTAGCACGATCAGTCCTCCGATGAGCACGACCACGGGAACCCAGAATTGGAGGTCGGTCAGTACTACTTTCAAAACGCTCCGCTTCGGTTCCACTTCCGGCTCTGTGTTCTCCATGCGCCGCCAGGCTCAGAATGGGCGGCCAATGTTGACAGGACTGGCGTCGTTCCGCAAGTGCGGCATCATTCTAGTCACACCTGCTTGGGAGATCGAATGGCGAAGAAGGAGGATTGGCGGGCGATCGTAGCTTCTTCGCTTGATTGGGAACAGGCGCACGGGTCACTCGAGAGCGCGATCAAAGCGATACCCTCCGAGATGCGCGGAAGACGTCCTACCGGGCTACCGCATTCGGTGTGGGAGCTGCTCGAGCACATTCGCATCACGCAGCACGATCTGCTCGACTTCGTCCAGAACCCCGACTACGAAGAAAAGCTCAAGTGGCCCGATGATTACTGGCCAAAGAATCAGGCACCGGCGAGCGACAAGGCGTGGAACGAGACGGTTGCGGCATGGCGGAAAGACCGGATGGCTCTGGAGCGGTTCACTACCCAGTCCGAGATTGACCTGACGAAGAAAATTCCGCACGGAACAGGACAGACGTACTTGCGCACTGTCCTCGTCGCTCTCGATCACGCCTCCTATCACATCGGACAAATCGTGTCGACGCGTCGCGTCCTCGGTATCTGGCCTCCGGCGAAGTAATGGGGCGGAGCAGCACACGCGCGACTCACAGTCGCAAATCCGCTCCGCAACTCGTTGTGTTGTCGCGCGAAGAAGTCGAGCGTTACGAGCCTGGTCGCCGGGAAATCTGCATCTCGATTTCTGATCCCTTCGCGAGACCGGCGCGGCTGTCGTCACGGTTCCAGTCGGTGCTGCGGCTCTACTTCAACGATGTGGTGGAACGCGGTGATCCGTCCGACATACTGTTCGAGACTGAGCACGCAGCGGCGATCACGACATTCCTCGACAGCGCGCCGGAGTTCAACCGCCTCGTACTCCATTGCAACATGGGAGTGAGCCGCTCGCCCGGCGTCGCGCTCGGGCTGTGTGATCTCAAAGGCTGGGCGACCGCGGAGCTCGAGCGCAAGCATCCAGGCTGGAATCGATTGGTGCGCAGCGTGATGCGGAATTCCGCCAAATCGCAAAGTGCGGAGTAGAGCCTGATGCCTCGCGCAACCGGAAACTTCGACGTGACACTCAACCCGTTGCCAATGGACAACAATCCGGGAATCGAAGGAGTTGGCCGAATGTCGATCGACAAGCAATATCACGGCGAGCTCGAAGCGACCGGCAAGGGTCAGATGCTGACGGGCGGCACGGCAATCAAGAATTCGGCGGGCTACGTCGCGATCGAGCGGGTTACCGGGACGCTCAAGGGTCGAAATGGGAGCTTCATCCTGCAGCACAATGGCATTATGACGAGAGGCACTCCCTCGCTCGTCATCAGTGTGGTGCCCGACTCGGGTACTGATCAGCTCGATGGTTTGCGCGGGACGATGTCGATCCGCATCGAGGGCGGCAAACACTTTTACGACCTCACCTACACGTTGGGCACTGCTTAAGGCGCTGCTGCCAACGCACTTATAGATTCGCCGCTGCATCCACCGCGCGATTCGCGGAGCTGCGATCAGCAGCCGTTGGCAGAGCGCTTTTGACCGTTGGCGGAATTCCCATTCCGCGTTAACCAGGTCGTTACAGATTGACGCCAACCTTTTGAAACCGGCAAGCGTCCAAATCGTAGTGCGATGAGTATCAAAACCGGGGTTTTCCCCCGGAGTCCGTCGACCCGACCACTCCACACAGAGCTGGCCCCATGAAGCGCATCCTGTTCGCAGTACTCGCCCTCCTCCTCAATCTCGCCGCGGTATCGCTGCAAGCGCAGAATCCCGGCGCGCGTCCTCCGGCTGGTCAGCCTCCGGCAGCCGCTCCGGGCGAAGTTCGTGGCTCGATCGTCGCCGCTGACAGCAGCGCCGCTGCTGTACCACGTCCGGCTATTGCTGTGCGCAACAAGTCCGACGGAAAACTCGTCACCGGCGCCTACGGCGCCGAGGATGGCACCTTCCGTGTGCAGGGACTGCGACCGGGCACGTATTATCTCCGCGTCTCCGGCATCGGCTTCACTCCGCTCAACACGCC
>DASUZC010000248.1:0-47374 GCA_036377095.1 Gemmatimonadaceae bacterium | reverse complement strand
GCGCGTATTGCTGATGACGTCGCCCTATCGGGATGAAGTGCAGGTCCCCGTGAATCCGCGGACCATGGAGCCGCTGCCCGCTCACGAGTAGGTGAGGCGAGGAGTGAGGCCTTCGGACTAACACAGCAGTCCGGACTGCGGCTTGATTGATGAGTTCGGATCAAGGGCACGCCTTCGAAAGGCTTCCAGTTAGTCTGAGTCCTGAATCATTCCGAAGTACGAAGTGCCGTTAGTCCGTGGGCCTCAGTCCTTTATATTTTACGGAGACGGGGCGTTAGCTCAGCTGGGAGAGCGCCTGGTTTGCAACCAGGAGGTCGCAGGTTCGATCCCTGTACGCTCCATTTTCAGACACTAAAAAGGCGCCGCGGAGGCGCCTTTTCTTTGCTACTCGAATATCGGGAGGTCGTCGAAGCTCACGATCACCGACGTGTCACCCTGCAGCGGCGCATGATCGAGAGCATTCTGCGCGCGCGTCACAAGCTCGGCGACATTTACGTTCGATTCCGCGAGATCGGTCACCGCGGAGAAGCCGGCGCGAAGCCGGACCTGACCTGCGATTGTCTTGTTCTTCGAAGCACGATCGAGCTCGCGCTGCAGACGCGCGACCAGCAGCCTCGCGCCGGCGGCATCAGTATCAGGAGCGAGAATCGCGAGGCGCGATTCGTTGACGAGACCAACCACATCTGACTGACGACTTTGCTCGCGGAATACGTGCGCGACATCGGCGAAGCCATCTTGGCTCTCTTTCCACAGCATGCTCGAGCCAATTTCGCGATCCTGGACCTGCGGGGCGAATGCGACGCACGCGAAAGCTTCATGATTCCGCGTCGCGAGCGCGCTCAGCTTACCGGCAAGCTGACGCAGGCCGAACGATGTGTAGAGCCCTGTATTCGCATCGACGAAATCCTGGGTCCTCGTAGCGACGAGTTCGCCGCGCGCCCGCAGAAATGTTTCGAGCTTGGTAAACACGGGATCCAGGTCCACCGGATGGCTGCAATACTCCCACGCTCCGGCGCTATATGCGATGAGACGCGAATGCGAATTGGCCGGTGTTGACGTGGTAACCACGACCGGTATCGAGTGGTCGTACTGCGAGGCGTCATGGATGGCGCGACAGACGTCGAGCGCCGCGATGTCGACGAGCGATTCGTCGAGCACGAGGAGATCGTGGTTGGCGAGCCGCGCGAGCTCGAGGGCCTGGGCGCCGGAGCGGGTGTGGGCGACTACATACCCCCGCTGCTGGAAGACATTCTCCAAAGCCCTGCTCATCCAGTCGTCGCTGCAGGCGACCAATGCAAGCGGCGGACGTTCACCGAGCAACTGCATCGAACCTCCTCTTCGGTAGCCCGACTCGCGTGGCGCAGTGGAGCGCTGTAGCGTCGCGGCTTTGCGGTCACCACCTTTCAGTGGTTTTGCCGGTTTTTCGGAGGAGCGAACCTGTCCAGGCACGCCTGGGCAGGCCGCAGGTCCTATATGGTGACGATTGGAGTTCCGCCACCGATACAGATGGCGTCGAAAAACGACCCTTGATAGGCGGGGTCGCCGCTCTAACTTGTTGATTTAGACGGAGTTACTGCAGAATCGGCAAGCCCAGAACGAACGAGAAGCGAGTTCCCTCGCTTCCGCTATCGACCTGGAGTGAGCTGCCCATGGCTTCGACCAGAGTGCGCACGATGGCCAGTCCAAGGCCCGCGCTCGAGAAGCGCAGCTTCACTCCCTCGGGCGGGAAGCCATAGCAAAGACGTTCCAGAACTTCGTCCGGGATTCCGGGACCGGTGTCTTCCACCCAGAACTCGACGCGATCGCCGCTGATTTCGGAGCAACCCATTGCGACGGTTCCCGAATCCGTGTAGCGGAGCGCATTAGAGGTCAGATTGAGCAGCGCTTGCTGAATGCCGGAGGCGTATCCAATGCGCGCGTCGTGATCCGCGAATTCCATTCCCAGTGGAATTCCTTTTTCCTCACACATCGGCTGCACGATGTCACTGACCGAGTGCATCATCTCGCTCACCGAGAACGGTGCTGGTTTGCCCTGCACCAACCCATCGCCACGGGCGGCGGCGATCAGATTGGAGACCGTCGTGCTGAGGCCAAACGCGGCGCCGTAAATCAAACCAAGCTGTCGCTCTCTGACCGGATTTGGCGCGCTACGCTCGGCACGCCGCAACGAGTCGACGAGCAGGAGAATCGAGCCAAGCGGTGAGCGGATGTCATGCGCAATCGCGACGACGGCATCTGCGCAATCCGCGCCGGTGAGTCTCGCAATGAACTTTCCACGGTCGGTACGTTTCCATGCTTCTTCAGCCTCATCGAGCCTGATGAGCGTGCGTATGACCTCACTCGCGTTCAGCTCCACCGCCGCTGCGAGCTCGGCGAGGAAATTCACCTTCAGCGTCGATACATACTCGCGGGCGATGACAGGAGGAACGTTCGCATTCGGCTCGGCCTGCGCGCGGAGACTGGCGATCACCCAGCCAATGACTTCGTTCAGCCGCTCACGGACTTCGAGTCTCGTTTGCTTGGTTCCGTGCGCGATGGAGGTCGCGGTCTTGTCGGCCGCGAGCTTGAGTGCGACGATCAGTCTTTCGGCGGTAGCAGAGCGAGCGGCGCCGAGTGACGAGGCTTCGACGTTATCGGAGATACGCGAGGGGGCGGATTGTATCGGGCTCGATGACGCGTCGAAGCCCGAATAATCAGTCATTGGCTGTACGGTTTTCGTTGCAGCGGGGTCCATCTGCGCCATGCGATCTCCGTCACACGATGACCACTCGCGGACGCCCATCTTACGGGGAAGTCCGTATACGGTCAAGAGTGCACTTAAGGCCGGCGGGACGGCTAGCGCGTTTACTTGCTGTTTCACAGGGTGGAACGGCAGTTATTCACATAATCGAGGCAGTTAAGTGTCTAGACTGTTACCTCCCGCCGAAGTCGGCAGATCGTCAAAACTGACCACGGATTCCGGTGTGGCGGTCGTTCCGACTTGGGCGAGCGCGTTCTCGGCGCGATGAACCAGCTCGTGCACCGCAATGTTAGCGGCGGCAAGGTCCGAAACGGCACATATTCCGGCCCGTAGGCGCACGCCTGATCCCCGTCCACGTCTTTGCGACGCGTCGATTTCCCGTTGCAGTCTGGCTACCAGAAGTCGGGCCCCGGCTGCGTCAGTGTCGGGAGCCAGCACCGCCAGCTGCGTTTCACCCGTCTTGGCAATTACATCGGACCGGCGCGCCTGTCCGCGCACGACATTCGCCAGATCACGGAACGAAGTGGAAGCCGATTCCGAGCTGGCGCTGAATTCACTTTTGGTGCGGGGTTCGGACGAAAACGCCAAGCAGGCAATAGGCTCATGGTTGCGAACCGCGCGCGCCTCGAGCTGTTCGGAGAGCTGCTGCAATCCGAACTCCGTGTACAGTCCGCTCGACGGATCCATTAGCGATTTCGCCTGATACTCCGCGAGCTCGCGCCGCGCGCGCAGAAAGGTATTGAGCTTCAGGAAGAGACCGTCGACGTCAACCGGTTGGTGACAATACTCCCAGGCACCGGCAGCATAGGCAGCAGTGCGACTGGGCAAAGAAGAATGGGCAGAGGAAACGATTACAATCGGTGTCGCATGATCGAATAGGGGATCATCGCGCAATGCGATCGAGACGTCGATTCCGCTTAGCTGCTCGATGCGCTCGTCGAGCATGATCACGTCGAACCCGCCGCGGCGTGCCAACCGCAGCGCTTCGTTGCCTGAGCCGGTCCGCGTTACCTCATAACCCTTTTCCTGGAAAACCGTTTCCATCGAGCGGCGCATCCACTCGTCGCTGAATCCAACCAGAGCCCGCGACTTCGGTTGACGCGCGGTGGTCACAACGCTGCCTCTGTCATGGAATGGTGTGGGAGCGATGGCAGCGACGGGTGGGCGCTTCTGCGCATCGCCGCGCCGGTATTCCATGATTTCGCTTTCTCGACGTACCAATCGAGAGACTCCGCCAATCCCTCGGCGACGTCGTGCGTTGGCGAATAGCAGAGTTTTGTTCTTGCCTTTTCGATTGACGCGCAGGAGAACCTGATGTCCCCAGGCCTGAAGCCATCATAGTGGGGAGCAGCGTCGGTGAACCGCGAGTCCTTCTGGGCAAGTCCACTGCGCATCATGTCGAACAATTGGTTGAGCGTAACAGACTCGGCGCACGCGATGTTGTAGGCGTCGCCTGTAGATTCGCGCTCGCTGGTTGCTGCGAGCAGGTTTGCCTGAACGACGTTCGCGATGTAACAGAAATCGCGCGTAGTCTCGCCGTCACCAAAAATCCGGCACCGCTCGCCGCGAAGGAGGGCCGCGATCCAGCGCGGAATGACCGCCGCATATGCGCCGGCCGGATCCTGCCTGCGGCCGAATACGTTGAAGTACCGAAGACCAATCGTCTGCAAGCCGTAGCTCATTTGAAATGCCTGCGCGTACGTTTCGTTCGCGCTCTTGCTGGCTGCGTACGGGGACAGAGGTCGGCCCAGCGTGTGTTCGATTTGAGGATACGCCGGGGTGTCTCCATAGACGGCGCTCGAAGATGCGTAAACGAACCGTCTCACCCCGGCGTCCTTTGCCGCGACCAGCATGTTGACGAAACCGTCGACGTTGACCGCAGTGGTGCGCAGCGGATCATCCATCGACCAGGGAACAGATCCGAGGGCAGCATGGTGAAGGACGTAGTCCGCACCTTCGCAGGCCTCCCGACATATATCCAGATCGCGAATATCACCTTCCACTATCCTCAGACGCGCGCTGCGTTCCAGAGGCCCGCCCAGCACTTCGCGAAGGTTTGCCCGGTGCCCGGTCGAGAAGTTGTCGACGCCCACAACATTCTGGCCGAGCGCCAGGAGGTCCTCGAGAAGGTTGGAGCCAATGAAACCCGCGACGCCGGTTACCGCCCAGACTTTGGGGTCGGCGATCAGCTCTTCGCGGAGGCGGCTATAGGATGCGGAAATCACGAGCTCACGATTTTAGTGTACCCGCCGATTCATTCAGAGCGACCGTACGCGGGAGCACGGCCACCCGATTCTGCACGCCGCACCGGCGGCAAGTGTTTCGAGATGAGCGTGAGGGCATCTTCCATTCCCAATCAGGTCCTGCAGCAACCAGTAACTAAGTCGTGGTTTAACAGCAGCTTACAGAATTAGTTGCCAGCGGGTTTTGTCAGGTGACGGGTTGTTTGTCGAGGCATTGCCCCAGTCATGTTGTAGTCTGCCCACAACGTCTGTGAACGCGCGTCGAGTGTGACGCGCCGTGTCCCGTGGCTAACCGCGGAGAGCAGCGGTGCGAAACGGAACTTGCTGCAGCTCCTCTTCCCGATGCGATTTGAGCAGCTGTTTCCGTGCAGCACGGCGGTTGAGAGCTCCCGTTAGTCCGACCGTCAGCAGAGAGTTCCCGAGATAAGTGTTCCAAAACGTCGCGCTCATCGCGAGAAATGCGATTGTGGTCGCAAATCCGATCGGCCACAGCGGCGAGTAGGGAAGGCGGAGGCCGCGTACAATTACAGTGTACACGTAGAATTGAACGGCGTAGACAACCAGCGATGCCTCGCCGATTTGACGTAGCTGGCGCATCAGGAACTTGAAGTGGCCTCGCCTCTCCGCCTCGAACACCGCCGCGACGATCAACAACCCGAACCCGGCGTAAAAAAGTATGTATGTCGGGGAAGGCGGAAATTTCTGGTAGGAGGACAACAGACGCATTGCATCCGGATGCTGGCGTGGGAAAGTGGCTGAATGCTTGAGGACTATGTTCAGCGCCTTGGCACCGACGCCGAGTCCGGCGGTTGCCAGGCCGATGCGCGCCAGGAAAATGTGGCCTTGTCGTTTACCTTCGGTCAGGTAGATAGAACCCAGTCGTTCACCTACCACAGTTCCGACCAGATAGAGCGCGAACCACGGAATGACAGGAAAGGCAGAGAAGTTGATACCGTACGCGCCGGGATCGACGATGCCGATGAAGTAGTGCTTGAAGATTTCGACTGCCTGGCTTTGTGGAGTCCACTTGAAGATCGCCACCCAGTCCAGTGAGAAGAGCAAACCAGCGAGCACGAGTCTCCAGCGAGGTAGCAGTTTGGCGACGAGTGCCGGGCCGACGATGATAGCGATTGCGATGACGTCGGTGATGTACCCGCGTTTGAGGGTGGTCTCCAGGCCAACACCGTTAAACCAGCCCGACGACGCGAGTACGGGGTGACCAATAAGCAGCAGGAACACCCCTCGATCGAGCAGCCTGCGCCGCAGGTATGGGAAGGAGCTGCGTCTCGTGACGGAAAGAAATCCGGTGACCGATCCGCTGACGAGCATAAAGGTAGGCGACGCCAGCATGGCGATTGCCAGCAGGTAAGCACCCGCTACATCAGCCCCGGCAACAAAGTGATATGAGTCGGTGAAGTGGGCGAGGCAGACGAATATCATCGCTGCTCCCCGAGCAGCGTCTATCGATCTGACGCGACCGGCGAGGAAATCTGCGGATACAGAGGGGGAATAACTCGTGAGCTGCGTCATCGTGGGGTGGGTGGGGCAGCATCTTCCATTCCCGATACCACCAAATGTCTTGCGTGCGTAACTCCTGTCGTAGCATGAAGTTAAGTAACTACAGAGATAACATTCGGATGACTGTCAACAACTATGTCGCAGTTCCGCCCCAGTCGTGTGGTGGTCGAACTACACGAGGGCAAACGCTAGTATCCAAGCATGTTTGACGGGCTCCTGCACTCACATAGGCGAAAAAAAGCGCGTCGTGGGCTGGCGGGCAGGCGCATCCGTTCAGTGTTGTTTCTCTGCGACGGCAACGCTTTCCGAAGCCCTTATGCTGCAGCGGCTCTCAGACGGGCTCTTGGATCCTCGCAGCTGGCAGCTTCCATAAGGATTCAGTCCGCTGGTTTTTTCGCACCTGGACGGCCTGCTCCGGAGGCGGCCGTTTCAGTTGCGCGCTCGCGCGGAATCGACTTGTCTTCCCACGTGTCAACGCTGGTGACGCCGAGTGCGGTCAGCGGCGTTGATCTGGTCGCAGTAATGTCGGAAGATCAGGCGCGAAGCATTGTTCCCAACCGCAAGCCCGGAGTTTCGCTGCTCGTTCTTGGCGATCTGGATCCATTACCGATTGATACCCGTACCATCGCCGACCCCATCGGATCCGACTCGAGGACTATCGCTCGGGTTTTTTCTCGCATCGATCGCTGCGTTGAGCAGCTTGCGACGCTGATTACACACATGCCAGCTCGAGCTCGCTCAGGACGGCAGAATTAGCGCCCCCCAACGTGAGGATTTTCCTGCCGAAGCGCCGCCCCAGGTGTCGCCGACGCAGCGCAGGCTGGCCATCATGTGGCTGGTGGTCAGTGCGATCGCAATCGCCGTTCTAACTCTGACCCCGGAACCAGGCACCAATACGATCTCATTCTGGTGCCTGAAGTGTGGTACACGGCGGGGAGTCGATGTGCTGCTGAACATTCTTCTCTTCACGCCACTCGGCATTGGTCTAGGCCTGTACTATGTGCGCCCGCGGACTGCCGCTTTGATCGCCCTCGGTAGCACATGCTTCATAGAGACCGCTCAGTTTCTGATCCCGGGTCGGGATGCAAGCCTTCGCGATATTCTCATGAATTTCGTGGGCGGTGTTCTCGGCTATTACATCGGCAGATACTGGCGCACCGCATTGAAACCGAGCCGCCCTGCCGCGCGAATCCTTGCAGTGGGCGCGACCATTTTATGGTTTGCGACCCAGCTTTTTTCGTCGTGGGCGATGCAGATCGCACCGCCGCGCACGCCGTGGTGGGCGCAGATGCGACCGGAACGCGACGACTATCCCGCGTACTTCAAGGACAAGCTCGTGGCGATGTCGCTCGGTTCGCTGAGCATCGAGTACAGCGATGAACTCGAAGACAGTACTGCCGAAGTGCTACGCAATCAGATGCCAGAGGGCACGCCGTTTCGCGTGTCAATCACGGACGTCGACACGACTCGACCACTCTCGGCGATCGCAATCATCTCTGCTGGTCCTGTACATGACGTTGTCTGGTGGGCTGCTGACGGGCGCGATGCAGTGTTTGGCACCACCGTGCGTGGCACTTTGCTCGGACTGAGGACGCCCTCGGTGCGAATCAAGGGCGTCATGCCGGAATCGCGAGGAGACACGGTAGAACTGGCGGGGTGGTACAGGCGCGGCTGGTATCAACTGCAGGCGCGCGATCGCAACGGCTATCGACATCGTGATTTGAGAGCGAGTCCAAGTTGGGGCTGGGCTTTTGTCATACCGTTTCCGTTATATGCATTTGGCGCGGGAGTGATGTGGCTAACCGCGTTGTATTTGCTGGGAGTCTGGGTGGTACTCGGCTGCTGGTATGCGCGCTCGGTCGACTCCTCGCAGATGTTTGTTGCGATTGCCGGAATGTCCTTCGGTATCATTCTCGGGCTGGCCGTCGCGCCGATCCTCTATGGTCTTCCGATCGCGCGCTGGTCAGAGTGGCTCGCGGCGATTGCCGGCGGATCAGTTGGATGGATATTCGGTACAATGAATAGAAATGTCCGCTAACTGTTCAGTTTGTCGTGAGCGCTCAGCGTGCGACGACACTCAAATGTCTCGAAATGCTGCTCGCAAGATTTCGCAGCGCAGGCACGAAACTGGCCAGCGCCTTCGACGCGCGCGCCGCAAATTGCGCGCGCCTGCTTCACCAAAGTTTCGGGCCGAGGACTCCAGTGTGTCGTTGACTTCGAAACGCAGGGCAGAACACATGTCGCGTCTGCGGCGGGTTACGGGTTCACACCTGTACTCGTCGAGCAGTCAAATAGCCCGAATTACCGGTCGGGATGACGGCACCACTGCTAGTCAGTGGTCGGGAACGATAGCTCGCACCCCCGGTGAGGGGACGCGACAATGGCAAACCCGGCGAAAGCCGGCGACGCAAAGCTACGAGGCTACCGCCCTCATCAGGGCCACGCCAGTCGAGCCGCCGAACGTGCCAAATTGGGAGGTTGTCATGCGCCGGTCTTCCTTCTCCGCGCTGGCAGCGGTGATTGCGACGCTTTCGCTCGCATATGTAGGATGTTCAGAAGCCACTACGTCGACGATCGTAGATGCCGTCGCTTCGGTGTTGGTCACGCCGGGCTCGGCCACCGTCAAGGTTAATCAAACAACTCAGTTCACGGCTGTTGCTCGCGGGGAAAGCGGAGCGATTCTCTCCGGCCACAGCATGAGTTGGTCGAGTTCCGCGACGAGCGTGGCGACAGTAACCGCTGCTGGTGTCGTGCAGGGAGTATCGGCAGGACAAGCGACAATTACGGCGAGCAGCGAAGGACAATCGGGCTCCGCCGATGTGACCGTCGAGTCAACCCCCGTCGCAACAATCACCATAACGCCAGCCTCACCAACTATCGGTGTGAACGGCACAGTGCAGCTCGCTGCGATCCTCAAGGACGCGAACGGTAACGAGCTCTCGGGTCGCACAGTTACCTGGGAGAGTTCAGCGAGCGGTACCGCAAGTATTAGTGGAGCTGGACTAGTTACTGGTGTTGCTGCGGGACAAGCGACAATCACTGCGCGCAGTGAAGGTCAGTCTGGCAGTACCACCGTCACCGTGCAGCCATTGCCGCCGACGCCGGTCGCTTCTGTCGAAGTGAGTCCATCGTCCGCAACGGTGCAGGTGAATGGAACACAGCAGCTCACCGCAACAACGCGTGATGCCGGCGGCGCAGTACTAACCGGTCGAGCGGTCACGTGGTCGACTTCTGCCGCGGGCACTGCAACAGTTAGCGCGTCAGGACTCGTGCGCGGCGTCGCGGCGGGACAGGTGACGATCACTGCTACGAGCGAAGGTCATACGGGCACTGCAAGCATCACTGTCCAGATTGCGCCCGTCGCTACCGTCACGGTTGCACCAGCCAGTCCGTCCATCGCGATCAACGGCACTGTACAGTTGAGCGCAACTCTCAGGGACGCGGCTGGCAACGTACTATCCGGTAGAACCGTGACGTGGAGCACGTCGGCATCAGGTACGGCAACCGTCAGTGGCTCTGGTCTTGTCACCGGTGTGGCCGCTGGACAGGCGACGATAACTGCTACCAGTGAAGGTCAGACAGGAAGCAGCACCGTCACCGTTCAGGCACCAGCTCCTGTCGCAACAGTCACCGTGACTCCGTCGGCACCGAACGTTTCAATCGGCGCGTCGACACAGCTGACTGCAACACTCAAGGACGCAAGCGGGAACGTTCTTACCGGACGAACCGTTACGTGGTCCTCGAATGCAACCAACATCGCGACTGTCAGCAACTCGGGTCTTGTCACCGGTGTTGCCGCTGGCCAGGCTACTGTAACGGCGACCAGCGAAGGACAGAGTGGTACGTCAACGATTACTGTACCAGCTCCGCCCCCGCCGCCTTCGGGCACGGTCGCGGATCCGACACAGCTTCCGCTCGCTAGCGGGCAGTCGCCGCCGGCCGGAACGTATGGCCGGACACTTTCCGCGGGCCAGACATACGATGACCCGGTGAGTGGCTTGCCGGTACTCAAAGTCACCGACGCGACCACGCCAGCCTCCAACAGTCGTGGACACCACGATTACTCTGAGGGCGGCCCTTACATCTCGCAGCCGTGGGTCGGCACAGACGGCAATACGTACTACACGCTCATGGTAGCGGCTGAACCAAACCGTTATCTCGTTGACGTACGCTACGACAACATGACGTTGTCGAACTGGCGAGTTATTGACCTCGATGGAGATTTGAGTTTCGCGTTCTCACTGAATCCGGCGACGCCGCGTATCGCGTTCGTCGAATTGAACAGTTTGTCGAACGTCGTGCAGCGTTACAACACTGCGACCAACAGGGTCGAGAACACGGGCAACTGGCCGTGGCGCCCGGCGGCGGGAAGCATCAATTGGCTGCAGACGCAGGTGAACGATACGTGGCTTGTAGCAATGGGTAGTAACGTCACGATTGTCGCGTTCAGGCCAAGCGATGGACTGATGCGGTCATATAGTCCGGCCAACCTCGATGAGCCGCACATCGACCGCGAGCAGCCGTTCACGTACCTGGCATTAGGTAACCAGGTGTGGGTGTGTAACCTCGAGACTGGCGCGGCATGCTTCAATGCACCGGGCGATCCGAGCTGGAGCTACCAGCCCAACTCGCTGCAGAACGCCGATCACTCGGCTCCGCTGCGCGGTCACATCGTTGGCATCGCCAACTCTGCGAACCTCAAGTACTACAGCTACGATGTTCTGGCGAACGTGACGTCGAGCTACCTGGCACCATCTCAGGCAGCCGGCTTCCCGGGTGAAGAACACCGCTCGGGTGTATGGGTGTTCAACAATGGCAACGGCAACACCAGCCAGTGGTGGACAATCGATCCGAGTGGCGGCACGGATTCGAACGCCAAGATTCGCAGCGGCATGATCGGCATGGTGAATATCGATGGCAGCGCAACGCGCATCGTTGCCGTGCACAATTCAACAGGCGGACAGGCGAGCTACCAGACTCAGCCGCACACGACGCTTGCGCCGGACGGTAAGTGGGTTATGTGGTCGTCGGACAATAAGAGCGGCGGCCGTACCGACGTGTTCCTTGTGCGCATGCCGACGAAGTAATCGGCTGCGCGGCTAGCGCAGGAACTCGCGAAGGGATTCGTACTCTACGCCAAATCGCTCCACATCGAGCGGTTTGGCGTAGATCATTTCCGGGGCATTTATTTTCTCGGCGATGTCTTCCGTCCACGGAAGTCCCCGCGCTTCGGTGAGTCGCTTGAGCGTGACATTCAGCGCCGCAGTTGAATTAGCATAGCCTGTGTTTTGTTCAGCCCACCGGCGCGGGGCAAAGCGATCCGGGTTATCGAGGACCCGCGCAATTGCCGCAGCCAATCCGTGAGCATCGTACAACGTCCCGACCTCGCCGCGAACGATGTCGGTGTTCACGCCGCGATGTGCATCGTAGACGGCGACCGGCGTGTCGCACCACAACGCCTCGTACAGTGCCTTGTTGGCTCCCTCGCGCCTCGACATCAGGACGTAGAGACGCGAATCTCCGACGATTTCCGCTACCACTGATTGAGGGACTTGCTCGTAGATCGTGCACTGCCGCTCAATGCCGTATGTGCGGGCGAGCTGCCGTACACGCTCCTGAGTCCAGTCCAGCGGGTAACCGATCAGCGCGATCTGAAGCTCACGACCAGCTGCCTTTAGTTGGGCTGCAACACGGAAAAGATCTTCATGCCGCTTGAGCGCACTCCACGCCGACACCGCCACGACGTCGAACCGGCGATCGCGCGGTGCTTTATTCGAGGAGAAGGTCTTTGGGTCGACCCAGTCGCCGGCTCCAATGCGAACCGACAGCAGATTCGAATGCAGCTGCGTGATGAATTCGTGATCGCGAGGCCACGGCGACTGGACGACGACATCCATGTCGCTGCCGACATAGAGAAAGAATCTCGGGTCCTCGTACCCCCAGGAGCTCGGCTCGAGGACGAACGCGTAGCGGGAAGCGAGCGCTTCGAGTCGGAACATCGCTGGAAATCGCCACAGCGACTCCGTGTACTTGAGCACGATCACGCCTTTCTCGCCGGTGGCGCGATTGTATCGCTTCAGAAGAATCAGGTCGCCCTGGCGCTGAGGGTTTTCATCGTTTGGCTCGCGCATGCGCACACGGTGATGATCGCCCCACGAATCGAACCGGCTTCGCAGCGTGTCGGCTTCTCGCGTCCGGAGGAACTCTGCCAACCACTGGTTGGACGAAACGTTGACCAGCCGGCCGCCGGTGTCCCGACATCCCCAATCCAGCTCGGCGCGTACTCCCCGCATGACATCCGGCGAATGCTCGCTGGCCGGGGAAGCGCGGAGTGCGCGGAAGCGTGTTGACACCGCTTCCCAGCGCCGTCCGAGAGCAGCATACATACCGGCGCGAGCACGAGCACCCGCGCGATATGCTGCAGCGATGACTGCTGATTCGAGGACGACGCCTTTAATGACTGCCGGATTCAACACTCGGACACATTTTACAAGCCGGCGTCTGAAAAGCGAAGCGCGGTTTCATTTTGAGACGCAAATTTGTGCACCCATAAAATGACAAACGTGGCAAGCACGGTAGTGCGCGTTGGTGTAATGCTCGAATCACTTGATGTGCCAGCGTGGGTTTACCGCGCGGTACGAGAAGTGGCCGAATTGCCGTACGCGAAGATCGAGCTGGTGATTCTCCGCGGCGATGTCACACAGGCGGACAAGCCTCGTACAAAGGGACGCCGGCCATGGAAGATCCGACTCTTTGACGCCTATGAGGAATTCGATCGCCGGTGGTTCAGTGACAGCCGGTTGGATCCTCTCGAGCGGACGTCGCTCGAGCATTTGCTGAAGGATATCCATCGAATACAGGTCACTACCACGGCACCAGATGGTCGCGCCCTCGCAGCGACCTCTGCAACCGCAATCGCTGATGCCGATCTCGATGTTGTGCTTCGCTTCGGGTTTGACTCGCTGCGCGACATCCCGCCGGGCATTGCGCGGCACGGCGTCTGGTCGATCGATGCCAGCATGAAGACCGACGACGCAGATCGCCTCGGCGGGTTCTGGGAGGTGTTGCGCGGTGCGCCAGTAAATGAGTCCACGTTGGATATCCAGACTCCCGGCACTGACACCACTCGTACGATCTATCGCTCGTTCGGCAGCACATCACCAGTATCTGTTTGGAAGACGCGCCGTGAGCGTTACTGGAAGGTCGCGTCTTTCATGTCGAGGAAGCTGCGCGATTTGAGCGAGCAGGGGCCACTCGGAATCGTGCCGCAGAATCAATCGAGCGATACACAGAGTGGGAGGCCCGGCCCGTCACAGAGCGCCAGTGCCCTGCTCGGTTCGCTTCCCGGTGTTGCTGCTCGTTATGCGGCTCTCAAATTCGGCCAGAAAGCGTACTTCGATCAGTGGTTCGTCGCCTACAACTTCTCCTCGCAGGATCCCCGAGAAGATGGCGTGCCCGAGACGTCGTTTCGCCATTTCCGTCCGCTATATCCGCCACGGGATCGGATGTGGGCAGACCCGTTCCCGATCATGCATCGAGGTCGGCACTACCTCTTTCTCGAGGAGCTCTACTTCGCTCGCAACCGGGGACACATCTCGGTTATGGAATTCGACGAAGGGAATCCACTGCGGCCGGAGATGGTGTTGGAGACGTCGCACCATCTCAGTTACCCATTCGTACTACCATGGCGCGGGGAAATGTTTCTGATCCCCGAGTCGGCTCGGGCCGGGGATTCGCCGGCGGAGCAGGCACAGCTCTCGATTCCCGTCTTTCGTGCGCGATCTTTTCCTTCGGGCTGGGTGCAAGAGGCTGCAATGCTGGAGAACCTCGAGGTATTCGATCCGACCATCGCTGAAATCGACGGGCGCTGGTGGCTTTTCTGTGCGCGCGGCGAGCTCGGTGCTTCCACCTGGGAGGAGTTGCATCTCTTTCACGCGTCAACGCCACTGGGACCATGGACACCGCATCGACGGAATCCCGTGAAATCCGATGTGCGTAGCGCGAGACCAGCCGGCCGTCTTTTTCAGCGCGCCGGTCAATGGTATCGCCCCGCACAGGACTGTTCGGTGCGGTACGGCTACGCCATGTCCATTAACCGAATCACACGATTGACGCCGACGGAATACGATGAAGTCGTCGTGCAACACATCGCGCCGGACTGGTCAGCCAATCTCATCGGCACGCATACGTTGAACGCCGCTGGTCGACTGACAGTCGTCGACGGAATGCGCCGTCGCTGGCGCTGGTCAAAGGATGCCGAGCCGCTGCCGCGGCGAAAACCGGATTAGGCTGCCGCCTCTACGAGCTCAGTACTTATCGTCGACGGTTTCCCGATGTCGCCCGCGTTCAGGAAGCCGAGCCAGAGATCGAGCACCATCAACCGCCAGACCATCGAGCTGTGGTCACGCCGTCTGAGTCGGTGCTCGCCAACCAGTGTGCGTACTGCTGCCGGGTCCACGAACTCGTAGATCCGTGACTCGTTGCGTAACAGCGCATCGAGACGGTGACTGAGCTCCTTCCGAAACCACGAGCCGAGCGGAACTCCGAAACCCTGCTTCCGCTTCTGCAATACAGAGGCGGGCAGCAAATCTTTGACTGCATCGCGCAAAAGCCATTTGCCGGTCCCGTCTCGCATCTTCAGCGAGCTGGGAAGTGAAACGGCGAACTCCACCAGATCGGAGCCAAGCAGCGGCACTCGCGCCTCCAACGATGTTGCCATCGACATGCGATCGACCTTGGTGAGGATATCGCCGGGCAGGTAGCTCATGATATCCACGAGCATCATTTGCGTCGGGAAATCACGACTGTCGGCCAGCGCAAAAAGAGGGTCGAGCAGCGACTCGAAGTCTGACGCGGGGCTGAGATCACGGCGTGCGACGCCTCCTTCTTCCGGAAGCAACGGCGTCGCAACCGTTGCAGCGTACCTGCCGCGACGCGAGCGCGAGAGATCGAGCAGTCTGTTGCGCCCGAACGTCGCGTGCGGGAGACGTCGAGCGACTGCGCTGAGAGCTTCCCGCAACAGCGAGGATGTAATCTCATCTCGTTGCTGCATGTCAGCGTAGCGCGTGTAACCCCCAAAGAGCTCGTCGCCGCCGTCGCCGGATAGCGCCACTGTTACCTGGCGGCGAGCAAGCTGCGAGACCAGCAACGTCGGAAGTGCCGAGGAATCCGCGAACGGCTCATCGAACGCGCGAATCACGTCCTCGATCAGCCGGTCGGCATCGGGCTTGAGAATCAGCTCCGTGTGGTCGGTGCCGAGCTCGCGCGCTACCAGAGCGGCATCAGGAGCCTCGTTGAATCGCGGATCCTCGAAGCCGATAGAAAAAGTCTGCACGCGTCGATTCATCAACCGGGTCATGACAGCGACGACGGATGAGGAATCCACGCCCCCCGAAAGGAAGGCGCCAAGGGGCACCTCCGACTCGAGGTGCGAGCCGACTTCGGCGAATAGCATCCGCTGCAGCTCTTCCTTCGCCGTGACCGTGTCGAGGTGCGTGTTCTCCGAACGAACCGGCGTCCAATACTGTGTAGTAGTCAGGCCGGCATCGGCGCTCCACTCCAGAACGTGGCCGGGTTGAAGTTTCCGTACGCCTTCGAAAACACACAGCGGATCCGGTATGTAGCCAAGCGAGAGATACCGCGCGATCGCTTGCCGATTGATGCGGCGGGGAAATTCGTCGAGTGCCAGGAACGATCGCAGCTCCGAGGCGAAGGCGATGCCGCCCGGTGTCTCCCAATAGTAGAGAGGCTTGATGCCGACGCGATCGCGGGCGAGCACCAACCGTCTCCGCTGGGAATCCCAAAGAGCGATGCCGAACATTCCGCGCAGCTCATCGACGAATCCCGGGCCGAGATCCTCGTACAGATGTACGATTGTCTCCGTATCGGAGTGCGTCGCGAAGGTATGGCCTCCCAAGAGCAGTCCCGCGCGAAGCTGATGGTGATTGTAGATCTCGCCGTTGAACACAACCTGTATATCGCCCGCCTCGTTGGCGATCGGCTGTCGACCGCCCTGGACGTCGATGATGCTCAACCGCCGCATGCCCAGACCGACGCGCGGAGCGACGAAATGACCCTCGTCGTCAGGACCGCGATGCCGGATGGCACCGCACATACGCGTGAGCATCGCCTCGGTTTCCTGCGATGTTCTATTCCACCCGGCGAATCCCGCGATGCCGCACATCAGCGCACTCTCCGTGACTGGCGTGGGCAATCAAATGCGTCTCGATCGATAATCGATTCGTGCAATGCCTGAGTCATGTCGTAGGTCTGGCGAGGTTCAGATACAGCTGCTCCAAGTGAGGGATCACAGATGCCGCGTGATACTCCTGCATCGCGATTTCACGCGCCGTGGCGCCCATCCGCAGTCGGAGTGTATCGTCGGAAAGCAGTCGATCGAGCGCGGCGGCCAGCTCAGTGGGCGCGCCTGCAGGGATCAGCAATCCGGTCTCGGGTCTTACGGCGTCGACATTTCCGCCGACCGCGGTCGCAACCACCGGACGGCCGGCAGCCATTGCCTCGACGAGCGCGTTGGGAAAGCCTTCACTCAAGGATGTCAGCACCGAGACGTCAAAAAGATTATTCAAATTCGGCTCCTGGGGCCGGAATCCGGCGAAATGCACGTGCCCGCTGATGTCGAGCTCGGCGGCCAGCTCTTCAAGCTCGTCCCGACTCTCTCCGTCACCGACCAGCACCAGATGCAGGCGCGACCACTTTCTTAGCAGTTGGTGCATGGCGCGAAGAAGCGTCGCGTGATCCTTGACCGGCGACAGGCGTGCGACGCATCCGACGACGATGCCGTTGTCGGGAATTCCCAGTTCCGCGCGCATCTGAGCCCTGTCGCCGGGAGACATCGGCTCGAACGCTTCGTCGCCGACGAAGTTCGTGACGGTAATAATTATTTGGGGCGGGACACCGTCCAGCTTCGCCAGAGTGCTGGCGACGGCTGGACTGTTCGCCAGCACCCGATGCCCGACGCGGAACGCGAGCCGGTTTGCAATTTCAAGTTGTCTGCCCGGCATCGGACACTCCAGCCAGCGGCGGCTTGTGATCACGGTTGGCACACCGGCGAGACGGCCCCACGGCGCAGCGAAAATATTCGCGTACAGATCGTGACACTGGAGAATCTCGATCCGTTCGCGACGAAGCCACCGCATAAGCCGGACGCCCTGGCTCACGGAGCTGGGCGCGTAAAGGCTCCTGAGTCGATAGGAATGTATGGGAATGCCTGCTGCGCGGTACCGCTGTGCGAGTGGACCTTCGGGCTGCAACGAGATTACTGAGATCTCGAAACGCGAGCGGTCAATGCGCTCCACAGTGCGAAGCGCATTCAACTCTGTTCCCCCGATCTGCATCGTGTCGATGCAATAGGCGATGCGCACCGGGTCGCGCGGCGCCAGCTGCAGTCGTCTGGCTGTAGCCGTTCGTAGCATTGATGCGCTTTCGGCGGGCAAACCAGTAGCAGTGTGTGCGGTCATCCCGGCCCCGCGGCCCGGCGAGGCCGTTTCAAAACGCGATTCGACGAGCGAGGGTTTGCGGCGCGGGCGATCGACGCGCGACCTCCGCCGTGCGGTCCATTCATCCCGAGGTATGCCGCGTTCCTCGCCGCATGTGCGAGCGACACTTTGCTCACCGCGTACAGCAATACCAGGTGAAGTAACAAATGCGGCAGGTAGGGAAGGGAGCCGAAGATACTCGCCACGAGAAACGCCAGCAGACCCGCTTCCAATAGCAAGAGCTGCTTGGCTCCGGTCTGGAAAACCCGCTTGCACCGTCTGCGCGCGCGTTCAGCGGTGTACATCACGACGCAAAGCATGCCGATGTAAAGCGCGAAACCCGGGAAGCCCGTTTCCGCGAGAACGTTGAAGTAAAGACTGTGGGTATCACGCTGGCCCTCAGCAGTCGGATTGAACTCGGGGTTGAGAGCATACTGCTCGTGCACGGGTCTATACGCGCCGATCCCGACTCCGGTGATCGGATGCTCGCGAATGATCTTGAACGCGACGCGCCAGATCTCGTACCGCTGGCGTGCCGAGCCCTCTGCACCGTCGACGTCGTCCAACGTCGACGCGTCGGTCGCGCTGCGCAGAGTCTGCAGTCGCGCCCATACGCTGGATGGTGCCGCCGATGCGAGTACGGCGGCGACGATCAGCAGCTGCAATGTCAGTCGCAGGCGGCGGTGGTGGCCGAGAAATGCCAGTACTATAAAGACTGTCAGGCCAAGGAAAACGCCGCGTGACTGAGTCATGAGAATCAGCATCGGCAGCGCTATGACTCCCGCGGTCGCCGCCCAGCGGACCCATCCCTTTGGCACGACAACGAGTAGAGCGCACGTCATGGAAAGCTGCAGCAATGCCATCGCGCCGAGGTCGTTTGGATTGCTGTAAAGCAGGTTCCAGATCGCCCGACCCTGCATGTCGCTGTGATAGATAAAGAAATTGAACACAGCCCCGCGCAGTGGGAAAAGCGCGAAGCAGCCGAGGAAGAACACCATGAACACGCGCAGCTGCGCGGGAGTCTGCAGTGCGCTGGCAGCGGCGAACACGATCAGGCACAGTTTGATCAGGGTGACCAGTTCCGGCATTACCCAATCCGGATAGTCCGTCTGCATGCTCGAAAGCACCGCCCATATCGCGAATGCCACGAACCATCCGAGATACGCGGGGAACCGCGCGTGCCCTCGCTGCAGCACGGCCCCACCCAACGACATCATGATCGCGACTTCGCCGAGTGGTAGCCGGTACGAAGTAATGACGAGGATGTACAGGAGCAGGCCCGCCAGCCCGAACGTCCACTTGATTCGGTCGTCCCAGGCAGAGGCGAGTCGCGGCATGCCCGGAGGGCGTGCCGGGCCAGCGGCCGCCCCCGTAGGAATCCGCCGCCGCACGCCTAATCGACCGCGCAACGCGCTAGCTCGCCTGAGAGTCACGTCTGGCTGGATGGGTTGGCGATCGATTCACGATGGCTGGTAAATGCGAACGCAGCGCTGAGCGGAGCGACACGTGAAACAAACTCGGCCTGGTCGACGCGATTCCTGGGTGCCGCGACGGCGACGAATAGGTCCTCATACTGGGCGGCCTGACGTGCGAAGGAGAACCGACTCCGCACGATGTTTCGGCCGCGCTGTCCCATCTCCTGTCGCAGAAGCGGAGAACGCGCGAGGTTGATAACTCGTCCTGCGAGCGCCGCCGGGTCCGCGGGTGGAACGAGGAAGCCGTTCACCACGTCATCGATGATCTCACTGGTGCCACCGACATCCGTGGCAACTACCGGGACCCCGGCGGCGCACGCCTCGAGCACGACGTTGGGCAGTCCTTCGGTGTACGACGACTGCACGAGAATATCAGCCGACGGAAGAAGACGGTCGACGTCGTTGCGAAAACCTGTGAACACTACGTTCGACTCGAGGCCGGCCGCGCGAACCCTTGCCTCCAACTTCCGTCGCTCGGGGCCGTCGCCGATCAGCACGATTCCGACATGATGCGCTGCAGACACGATGATTCGCGCGGCATCGATGAGTTGGTCGAACCCCTTTTCGGGACTGAGCCGGCCCACGGCGGCGATAATGACGTCGGGCTTATGCGTGAACAGCGTCTCGAGTACCGCTCGCTCGCCTGGGTTGCGGGTACGAAATCGCGTGGGGTCGACCGAGTTATGTATTACGTGCAAACGATCCCGAGCAATACCACTGCGCAGGACTTTGACAGCCTGTCCAGCGGAGACGCAAACCACCGCATCCATTCGGGCGAGCATTCTACGATCGAGCGCCTCGTACGCGCGCACCTTGAGTGTGTGTGCCGTCCACCCTCTCGACACCGAGATCACCGGAAGGCCAACCCGGCGTGCAGCGAACCAACCGATCACATCCGCTTTGTATCCGTGACACACCAGCAAATCGGCGCGCTCGCGACGCAAGTCAGCGGCAACGTCGGAGATCATGCTGAGAAAGTGCGGGTTGGCATGGCCGATCATGCGTGCGGCGATGCCCGCCGCATTGAGTTGCTCGATGAACGGCAGGCTCGACCGGTGGTCCCGAAAGCATAGAATCGTCGAATCAACCGAGTCGCGCAGCTCCACGGACAGACCACGCATTTGGCGCTCTGGTCCACCGTAAAAGGGCGAGTCGGTGAGGTGAACGACCTTCATAGTTGCGATGTTGAGTGGAGTCGTGGCTACAATTGCGGCCGACGCTAAGGCAGTCCCCGTACCGCCGCGAGGCGTGCCGCGAGCGGCTCATTGTCGCCTCAGCGCCGCAAATGGCCGGCAGGCGTGTCGTCACCGCGCAACGTATGTGGCGCGCTCCACACGCCGACCCTTGTTTCGTCAACGCGCAAGTGCGGCGCAAACACCGTGTAGATTGGTGTCAGTACACGACTTGGGGCGTCTAAACGTCCCGCGGTCGCGACGATTGCCAGGGTACGAATGATGCCAAACCCGGGCGTCGTGACTCGAAATAGCCGCCGATGATGGAAATCCTGTTCTGGGCTCTCCTGGTACCAGTCCTCTGGTGCTATGTCGGTTACCCGCTAGCGATGTTGGCGCTTGGGCGCATCCGGCCGCGTCCGACCACGCCCGGTAATACGCGAGCCTTGCCAAAGGTCACCGTCGTGGTTGCCGTGCGGGATGAACGAGCTCGCCTCGCCGGGCGCGTGGAAAACATTCTCGGCCAGAGCTATCCGCCGGATTGCCTGGATCTTGTCATCGCTTGCAACGGGTCGAGGGATGGAACTGAAGAAATCGCCCGCGATTTTGCAGCTCGCGATCATCGCGTGAAAGTGCTGGTCACTCCGGCGGAGCAGGGAAAAGCCGGCGCGATCAACAAGGCCGTCGCGGCTGCCCGGGGCGATCTGATCGTATTTACCGACGCACGCCAGATCTTCGCGCCCAACGCCATCCTGGAGCTCGTGCGGCCATTCAATGATGCGGGCGTTGGGGCGGTGACCGGTCGTCTGGTCGTCAATCGAGGTGAGCTGGCATCCGTGGAGGGCGTTCGGTTTTACTGGGGATTGGAGACCCGCCTGCGTCACGCCGAGAGTCTCACCGGGTCTGTCGTTGGGGCAACCGGGGCGATTTACGGAATACGTCGGCGATTCTTCCACGAAATACCGGTCAATTTGATTCTCGACGATGTCTACGTGCCGATGTGCATCGCGATGAATAACTACCGTGTGGTAATGGCCCCGAACGCACTCGCGTACGACGTTCCCGCTGCCGATCAACGCCTCGAGTACGTGAGAAAACGCCGGACAATGGTTGGTAATCTGCAGCTGCTGCGCGCGCTGCCCGCTCTGCTTTCACCGCGGCGCAATCCGCTCTTTATCAGGTTCATTTCACACAAAGTGCTGCGCTTGCTCGCGCCATTTTGTTTTGTCGCAATACTACTAGTGAGCGCCGCGATTTCAGCCCCGGCGTACCGGATGCTGCTTGTCGCGCAGCTCGCGCTTTACGCAGCCGGCATGGTGGGATTGCGCGTCAGTGTTCGTGCTTTCTCGATCCCGTCGGCGTTTGTCCTCGTCCATGCAGCCGTCTTCGCAGCTGTTTGGAGATGGAGGCAGGACGCATCCCAGGTCTGGAGTCCAATTCGTGTCTGATATAGCAGCTGCCCCAACCATTGCCAGCATTGATAACGAAATCGCCGTCTCGAAGCCGATCGGCGGTACCGTGCTACGCGGACTCGTCTGGCTCGGAGGTGCGCGCTGGGCTGCGCAGCTATTCGCCTGGGCGTCGACGCTCGTCATCGCTCGGCTCCTCTCGCCCGATGACTACGGGCTGGTCGCGATGGCGACGGTGCTCACCGGTTTCCTCGAGGCAATCACAGAAATGGGACTGGGTGCGGCGCTCGTGCAGAGCCGCGACGTCAGTCAGCGCAACGTCGAAGCGACGATGGGAGCCACGTGCCTCCTCGGACTGGGCGCCGCGACTCTGGTAGCGTTGAGTGCACCATTCTGGGCGCACATTCAAGGAGATCCGCGAGTCGCGCCGCTCGTGCGTGTTCTTTCGCTCAGTGTGTTCCTGACAGCAGCGGCAAATGTCCCCTACAGCATGCTGCACAAGCGGCTCGCGTTCGGTGTTGTCGCACGTGCGCAGTTCGCGATGGGTTTCGTGACTGCGCTTGCTACGCTTGGTGGCGCGCTGATCATGCAGTCACACTGGGCGCTCGTGATCGGATTCCTCGCCGGGAAGTTGGTGTTCACGGTCATGATGGTTGTCAGCGAGCCGGTGCGGCCGCGGCTGCCCGTGCGCGGAAGCAAGGTTGGAAAGCTTTTCCGATTCGGAGGAGTCTTCACCGCCGATCGCATTCTCAACTACGCACGCACTCATACGGATATCGCGCTCGTCGGGGCGCTGCTCGGCACGCGGGCGGTCGGCATCTACGTTATGGCAACAGCACTCGCGCGCATGCCGTTCGAGAAGCTTGGGAGCGCTTTTGAGCCGGTCGCATATCCAACATTTGCGCGGCTCCGCGATGAACTTCCCGACCTGCGGAGGTATTACCTCGGCCTTTCCCTCGGGACGATGGCGATCGCGTTCCCGGCTGCAGTGGGAATGATCGTCACAGCGCCGTTGCTGGTGCCGACGATACTCGGCAAGCAGTGGGTCTCCGTCGTACTACCCATGCAGGTGGCTGCCGCGGCAACCCCGCTCATCTTCCATCTCGGGATTGCCAGCGCGCTACTGAACGCGTTTGGCAGGGTGGATTTGAACCTGCGCATCACGACGTTCACCAGCATCTTCACCATCGTTGCGGTGATCATCACCGTTCGACTGGGTATCGTCGGTGTTGCGGCGGCAAGCGCCGTCGCCTTCGCGCTCGTGTGCGGCTACGGCGAGCTTCTCGCCCTTCGGCTGATTGGAATGAAAGCGAGCGAACTCCTGAACACGCTGCTGCCCGCTATATCAGCGTCACTCGGAATGGGAATCTGCGTCTATGCGACGTCGCTGGCGTTACCAGCGACATGGCCGGCAGTTATCCGGGTCATCATCGAGATTGGAACAGGGATGGTCACGTTCGCGGGTTGGGCGTTCCTGCTCCACCGCAACACGGTAGTAGCGCAGTTACGCTCGTTGCGAGCGGCGTGGGCCAGTCGATGATCCGAGGAATGCGTCCGTGAGCGAGGCAGTCAACTCACGATAGCGCCGTTTGGCTGCGCGGGCGCCGCGCCGAACACCCGGGGGCAGAAAAGCGAAAACGAAAGGCTTTGCTGTGCGCAAGTCGCGCGGCGCGTAGCGGAGGCTTCTCCAAAGATTAGCGAGCGCGGCGCGTCGCTCGCCTCTCTCGAGCTCCGCTTCCCCAACCCAACGGTACGAGTCTGCGAGGCGCTGCTTTAGCTGCCCCTTCGACAGCGTGATGCGTTCCCCGCCAAGCTCCAGCCAGCGGAGTACCGTTGTCAGATTATTCCGCGCGATGTGAATGCCGTAGCGCGGCGCCGTGAGCTGGTCCTCCGCACCAATCCGGTACAACAGACTCGGCGCGTCGATGAATGCCACTGGACCGTGGCTGCACGTGCGAAGGTGGAATTCATAATCCTCGCCGCTGGGCCTCAGACTCGTGTCGAATCCGCCAACCAGACGAAGACGATTTCGGCGGAGGACGACGGTCGACGTGTGCACGAGATTGCCCAGCAGCATGGACGAGAATAAGTCGCCACCGTAAGTCGGCGCACCGGCAACAGCAGCCGGAGCATCTGCCCATGTGCTCTCGAGCGCGCCTGTTTTCGTGAGGACTTGTTCGATGCCTGCAAGAGCGTGAGCGTCGTAGAACGTCCTCAGATACCGTTCCTCCACAACGTGGCCGTCCGGAGTCACGGCAGTCATATCGGTCCACACCATCCCGACTTCAGGGTGCGACCCGAGAAAGCGCACCTGCGCCTCGAGCTTCCACGGAACGAACGCATCGTCAGAATCAAGAAGCGCGATGAACTCTCCGCGCGCGTTCGCGAACCCGCGATTTCGCGCTGAGGACACGCCGCCATTCGGCTGGTACACGTAGCGCACGCGTGGCCCGTACTGCTCGACTGCCGATCTGGTATCGTCCGTCGATCCGTCATCGACAACGATGACCTCTACGTCCCGGTGCGTCTGAGCGAGCACGCTTTCAATGGCAGCGCCAACGATGAGCGCGCGGTTGTGCGTGGGAATGACGACGCTGACCATTCCAGGGACCCCATCGCCCTGCAGATAGTTGGCTTCGCTTTGGGGATCGGATTCCGGTAATTCGGTTGGTGTGCTCACTGATTTCCTGTTGGTGCGGTCTAACGGGTAATATTGCCGCGCCGTCAGGGCACCTTCCGAGCCAGGGCCAGCCCCCGCGCCGTCCGTCCGGACGTGGGCACTGTGGCGTGTCGGCAACACCGTCAGCCGGCAGGCGGTGCAGTTGTGCGACAGCATGTTCGCGGACCTCGTGCTCCGACCGCGTTCCCCCTCGTATGCGGGCTTCGAGACGCCGTGGACGTGGTATGGGAGGTGCCCTGACCCGCCGCAATGACAAGCGCCCTTCACCAAACCCGTTCCGAAAGAAACCACGGAATCGGCAATCCGGAAGCTGAAATCCCGATCGCGCAGGCGCGCTGGCGGTTCGGCGGTTTCCGGGTCAGCCTGCTTCGGGGACCCTCAGCGATGCGGGCACGCCTGGAGCGGGAGCTCGAGCTGGCGGGATATGGACTTCCGTTGCAGCATCGGGTTTGCTGGGCCGCGGCCCAACGTCGGCCCGGCAACCACTGGCTCCTGTTCGTTCAAGACGCTGCTGCTCGGCCGTGTGGCGCCGTTGGTGTGCAGGTGTCTCGGAGTCGAGCGCTGCCCGGCCACCGACTGTTGCGTGTCGAGCGATTCGGACCCGGCATTCAGGCCGCGGCGTACACTGCCGCAGTCCAGGCACTCATGGCACTCGCGCGGCGAGATCCCAGAGTGCTCAGACTCTATATCGAGTCAATTGCCTTCGAGCCGAACGTGCGAACTGCGCTGGAATCGGTACTCGAGACAGCTGGATTCGTGCGCTTGCCGTCTCCGCGCTGCTACGAGCACACGCTTGTTCTGGCTCTTGATAAGGACGAGGATTCCATCCTTGCTTCGTTTCATCGCAGCGCCCGTCAGAACATCCGCAATAGCGTCAAGCAGGGCGTGCGTGTTACTCCGATCGTCGACCCCGCTCACTTCGCTCGTCTCGATGAGATAGCCGCGGAGACGTACGAGCGAACCGGCGGTCGATACACGCCAGTCGACTGGGCACGCATCACCGCGGTCGGTGCGGCGGACCCGCGAGCTTCGAGGCTCGTCGGATTGTACCGCGACGACAAAGATGGACCGGACAGTTTGGTAGCGTTTGCCTGGGCGTGCAGTCACGGCGACCACGCGCATTACGCGGATTCCGGATCGACGCGTGTTACTGACCGAAGAATTCCGCTTCTCTATCCGCTTGTATGGGACCTCATTGTGTGGGCAAAGCGCAGTGGATCCCGATTCTTCGACTTCGGCGGTGTTACGATGGGGACGCTCGACAGCGAAGATCCTCTCGGTGGTATCTCCGACTTCAAGCGGTATTTCACTCCGCGAGTGGTGCAGGTCGGCGCTGAATGGTCTTACGAGCCGCGACCCAAACGCGCGCAGGCCGCGAAAATGGTGAAATCGGCAGCGGCGAAGCTGTCCAGGATGATCGCACGTGCATAACAGCCGGCTTGCGTCACAGCGGATAGCCACATGCTGAGAGCGTTGAAGCTTTCTTTGCTGCAGGTTGCAAGAGCGGTGGGAGTATTCAAGGCAGCGGCGCGTAGCCGCAGGCGCTCGAGCCAACTGCTGATCCTTTGCTATCACGGCATCAGCATCGACGACGAGCACGAGTGGAAGCCGGGCCTATTCATGAGCGCCGCTCTGTTCGAGTCCCGCCTCAGGCGACTGCGCCGCGGCGGTTACCGCGTGCTCGGTTTGGGAGAGGCAGTTGAACGGCTTCGCGCTGGTACCCTCCCTCCTCGCGCTGTTGCGATTACGTTCGACGACGGCAACCTCGACTTCCATCGATTGGCTTGGCCATTGTTAAAGCAGTACGGGCTGCCGGCAACGGTGTATCTCACGACGTACTACTGCGAAGACAATCTGCCGGTCTTTCCGCTGATGCTGTCCTTCCTGCTCTGGAAGGCCAGAGGCACACGCGGGCGCGTGGACCTGCCTTCTGGGGAAAGCATTCTGGTTGATGCTACCTCGGAGGAGAGTAGGCGTATCGCCGAGCTGCAGCTCCTGACGCTGGCGCACGACGAAGACATGTCTGCCTTCGACAAGGACAACCTTGCGCGCAGCGTAGCGCGAGGGCTCGGCATCGACTACGACGATCTCGTCGCGCGCCGCTTGCTTCACCTCATGAATCCTGCGGAAGTTCGCGAGCTCGCAGCAGACGGCGTCGACTTTCAGATGCATACCCACCGACATCGCTCACCTCTCGACGAAGAGCTTTATCGCGCGGAATTGCAGTTGAATGCGTCGCGCATCACTGCGATGACGGGCACGACCCCGCTCCATTTTTGCTATCCGAGCGGGACGCAGAAGCCGCAGTTCGAGCAGTGGCTGACAGCCGAGGGAGTTTTGTCGGCTACGACCTGCGAGCGCGGAATGGCGACACCAACGTCAAACTCCCTGAGGCTGCCCAGGCTGCTCGATCACTCCACCCTGACGGACGTGGAATTCGACGCATGGCTGTGCGGCTTGGGCGACCTTCTGCCAAGCCGTCCCGTCGGAACAACGGACGTCGACCGCGCCGGCCGTCTGGTCATCGAGCGCGTCCCAGTGCGGCTTCACGACGCTGCGGTGGCGGGCATGGCCGCGATCTCGAAGGTGCTGCGCATGGCGAAAGTGAGTGGGGCTCCCCTTGAGTGAAGCGATGATGGACCGCACTCCGCCCCCACCGCATATCGGCTCGCTCGTCGGTCGCGCGCTGAGCGAACCCGGCCAGGCGGTATCGTATGCAGTCGCGTTGGCCAAGGGATACTGGTATCGAGTGATTCTTCGAATCCTCGGCCGAAGTTTCCGCGCTGGCTCGCGGTTTCGAGTCTTTGGCCGGCTCAGCGTGCGCGGACCGGGCGAGGTCGTTTTTGGTGACAACGTTGCACTGTGGCATCGTGTGAATGCGTGGACCTACTCCGCAGATGCCCGACTGATCGTTGGCGACAATGTCATGATGAGCGGGACGAGGTTTGCGTGCGCCAGCGAAATCCGTATTGGTTCTGACTCCATTGTCGCCGACGCCAGTATCTACGACACCGACTTTCACAGCACGCGCGCCGATCGGCGGTCGCCGAAAGCCCCGATCCGTATCGCGCCAGTCGACATCGGACCTAACGTCTGGATTGCGGCCGGCGCAATTCTGCTTCCCGGCACGACCATCGGCGAAAACTCGGTCGTTGGTGCGGGAGCCGTCTGTATGAGAGGGTTTCCCGCGAACAAGGTGATTCTTGGCAACCCGGCAAAGGTTGCGATGCCCATTCCATCGATCGGTGGTCCAGCGCGAGTGCTGGACGCGATGGACATGATTGACGGCGCAGCGGCCGCAGAGATGATTGGAGCGACGCAGCATTGAGCGTCCGGTGATCGGATGTGTGCCCGACCTACAACCTGATGACAAATCGCCACACACGACCTGCTCATCCCCTCTGTACGCTCCCGGACTAACACTGTTAACACGTTCACACTAAATGGTTTGCGCGCTGACCGCACACAGTGAAGTGACGGACGTTTCGAGGTGCGTGAGTTGCTCTCACGCCGCCCGGGTGGAACCAAAAAAACGACGAAACCTCCCTTTGCGTCAGGTGACAAATGAGTCTACGGTCCGTCACTACCCGTCTCACCGCTCGCGACGTTGGCGTTCGCCTCCTCGCCGCCGTGGTGGCCATCGCGGTCTTTTCGTCCTGCAACGACCAAGGCAGCAGGATCCATCCGCTAGCGCCTAAGGGGGCGTTGCGGGCCGTCGGCTCCGATGGCAACCCACTCGCCATCGAGTTTTTCATTCAGGCGCACCAGGACGATTGGCAGCTGTTCTTTGGTGACCGTGCAGCTGATGCCGTCGCCACGGCGAGTAAGGTCGTCTTCGTGTACACAACGGCCGGCTCCGCGGCTGGAAGTGCTAATACCTTCTATTGGCAGGCAAGGGAGGCGGCTGCGAATGCTTCGGTAGACACGCTGACATTAGCGGCTGGCGGCACATGGGCTTGTGGTAACGCCACTGTTAACACGCATGTGATCTATCGTTGCACAAAAGCCAACACGGTGAGCTACTACCTGCGTTTGCCCAATCCAGGAGACACCCGTCCGAACGGGATGAGCGATCTCCGTGATGCGGTAATCAGTTCACTCAGCGCCAATGATGGAAGCGCCACCTACACGTCGTGGTCCGATCTCAAGACAACGCTCAACGGTATTATCGCCGCCGAAATCGGTACCACACCCGAAAGTGGCGTGGGTCTTCATGCACCTGAAACGGATCGCCACGTCAATGACAGCGATCATTCTGACCATCTCGCCACCGGCGACCTGGTTGACGCTGCCTCGGTCGGCCACGACTTCAACCGGTTCTGGTACATCGGTTACCAGAATCAATACGAGCCGCAAAACGTATTCGGCGACCGTCTCGCAATTAAGTGGTCTACAGTGTATGCGTATGACCACGTGATGGTGCGGCTCGTCGGCGAAACCATCATCGGCACATCCGGCGCAGAAGTCTGGGTGCCACGGACTATCGTCCGTACGCAGCTGGCAGCGGGTCCACCGCCGCCCCCGCCACCGCCAACAGCGCCAAACGCACCGGCCAATCTCGTCGTAATCGATAACGGTGTAAACGCGATTAATCTCACCTGGACAGACGGCTCATCGAACGAGGATGGCTTCAACATCGAGCGCGCACCAGACGCCGGTGGTGTCGCCGGAACGTACGAGCAGATCGGGTCGGTGGGTTCGAACGTGACGACATACAGCAACGGCGGCGTGAACGCAAACGTCCGCTACTGGTACCGCGTCGTTGCGTATAACGGTGTTGGGGCCTCCGGCTACTCGAACGAGGCAAACGGAATCCTGTCCACGCCAAATGCACCGTCCGGCCTGATAACTAGTCCGGCCACTGGTGCGAGCATCAATCTGAGCTGGACGGACAACTCCGCTGACGAGCAGGGCTTCAACATCGAGCGTGCTCCGGACGTCGGTGGCGTTGCTGGTACCTATGCGCAGATCGCGTCGGTTGGCGCAAATGTGCGCACCTACAGCAACACCGGATTGGATGTAAACGTCCGCTACTGGTACCGAGTCGTTGCTTACAACGGCGTTGGTGCATCCGCGTACTCGAATGAAGCTAGCGCGATTCTGGCGACGCCGAGCGCGCCATCTGGTTTGGTTGCGACCCCCGCCGGCACGAGCATGAGTCTGAGTTGGACCGACAACTCGTCCGACGAGCAGGGCTTCAATATCGAACGCGCCCCTGATGTCGGTGGCGTTGCCGGCACCTACGCGCAGATCGCATCGGTTGGCGCGAATGTGCGCACGTACACCAACACGGGATTGGCCGCGAATGTTCGCTACTGGTATCGTGTCGTCGCATTTAACTCGATTGGTGCATCAGGCTACTCGAATGAAGCGAGCGGGATGGCAACGACTCCCAATCCGCCGAGTGGACTAACCGCGACTCCGGTATCGGGCGTGCGCATCAATCTCGCCTGGACGGACAACTCGGCCGACGAGCAGGGGTTCCGGGTCGAACGTGCGCCAGATGTTGGCGGTGTCGCCGGTACGTATGCCCTGATCGCGACCGTCGGCGCGAACGTCGTGGCTTATAACAACACCGGTCTAACGATGGGCACGCGGTACTGGTACCGTGTGCGCGCATATAACGCGGTCGGCAACTCCAATCCTGCCGAGGCGACAGCGATCACGTACAACCTGCCGGCCGCCCCAACTGGTTTGTCGGCGACGGCTGCGGCGACCGCCGGGCGCATCGACCTTGCGTGGACAGACAACTCCACCGACGAACAGGGGTTCCGCGTTGAGCGGGCACCTGACGCGGGTGGTGTTCCGGGAACGTTTGCTCAGATCACGTCGGTCGGTGTCAACGTCACGACTTACGCGAATACCGGATTGGCAAACGGCACGCGTTACTGGTATCGCATTAGGGCGTACAACCAGGCGGGGACGTCCGCCTACACCAACAATGCCGACGCAACAACGCCTCGGCCGCCGGCTGCGCCGTCGAATCTGAACGCGTCTCCTCTATCGCAGAATTCGGTGGCGGTTACGTGGACCGATAACTCTGACAACGAAACATCGTTCCGGTTGGACCGCGCCCCGAATAACGCTGGAGTTCCCGGTACCTACTCGCAAATCGCGACGCCTGGCGCGGGCGTGACGAGCTATACCAATACGGGTCTCACCGCCGGCACCAGCTACTGGTATCGAGTGCGCGCGCAGAATGCTATCGGCAACTCGGCGTACACCGCAGCGGTGCTCGTGACTACGCTACCCGCTGTTCCACCAAGCGACCTTGCTGTCCGAGCGTATCTTGTTGGAACACAGCGGACCGCCGATCTGACGTGGACGCCGGGCAGCGAAGCCCGAGTTGATGTCTGGCGCGCCGGCGTGAAGTACCGGTCGAACATTGTCAACACAGGCGCCAACACAGCTACCTCCGGTGCGACGCTCGGTAACTCTGTCGCTTATCAGGTCTGTATTGTGAATAAGACCGATGCGGCTAGCTGCACGGCGGTAGTCAACGCCAACTACTGAGGTTCTGGCGCCCCGCATATGGGCACAGTCGGATTCGCTGGCCGCGAAGTTTGCGGCCAGCGACGTTTCCGACCCACCACACCTGATGACAAACCGCCACACTGCACGCGTGTCGTGGCTTTGATCAATTGCGCCCTGACACGCGCCAAGATGCTCCTGTGAAAGACTTTGCGTGCACGCCGCAGGTGTTTATCCGACCCTCGTTTTTGGGTGCGTGGCTTGCTCTCACGCGGCACGTCGCAAACGAAAATCCGCGACGCAATTCCCCTTTCGCTTCAGGTAGCCCAATGAGTGTACGGTCCGCCCATTCCCGCACCGTTGTGCGCGGCGTCGGCATGCGACTCGCCGCCGCGTTGGTGGTCATCGCGGCTTTTTCGTCGTGCAACGACAATGGCATTACCAAGCCTCTGGCGCCCAAAGGTCCGGCACTCGCGGTCGGTGCGAATGGCGCACCGCTCGCTATCGAATTTTTCCTTCAGGCGCACCAGGACGATTGGCAGCTGTTCTTCGGTGACCGTGCCGTTAATGCGGCTCAGACCGCGGGCAAGGTGGTGTTTGTTTATACGACCGCCGGCGCCGCCATGGACAGCGATCCCGGATACTGGCAGGCGAGAGAGCAGGCCGCGAATGCGTCAGTTGACACAATAACTCTAGGCACGCCCGGACCGTGGGCATGCGCTAATGCGACAGTGAACGCACACTCGATCTACCGGTGCACGAGGGCGAACACCGTCAGCTACTATCTGCGGCTACCCAATCCCGGCGACGCGCGTCCGAACGGCATGAGCGACCTCCGCGACGGCCGCATCAGCTCGCTGGGATCGGTGGATGCGAGTGCAACGTACACATCGTGGGCAGATCTCAAGACTACGATCCAGGGCATTTTCGCCGCCGAAATCGGCACGACGGCCGAGAGCGCGGTCGGCATTCATTCCCCGGAGACAGATCGCGGCGTCAATGACAGCGACCACTCTGACCATCTCGCCACCGGTGATTTGACTGACGCTGCCTGCATTGGGCACGATTTCAATCGGTTCTGGTACATCGGCTACCAGAATCAGTACTACCCGCAAAACGTCTTCGGCTCCGCACTGGCGGCGAAGTGGGGAACGGTCTACGCGTATGACCACGTGATGGTGCGGCTTATGGGCGAAACGATCATCGGCACCTCTGGCGCAGAAGTCTGGGTGCCACGGACTATCGTTCGCGTGCAGCTGGCAGCAGCACCGCCGCCGCCACCCCCGCCGCCGACGGTGCCAAACACGCCGACAACTCTGGTTGCAGGTTCCAATGGAACTGCCATCAATCTCACCTGGGCGGACAACTCGACGAACGAAGACGGCTTCAACATCGAGCGCGCACCGGATGCCGGGGGCGTCGCGGGAACGTACGAGCAGATCGCCGCCGTCGGACCGAATGTGACGACGTACAGCAACACCGGCTTGGATGCCAATGTCCGCTACTGGTACCGTGTCGTCGCGTACAACGGCGTTGGCGCCTCCGCGTACTCCAACGAGGTCAGCGGTATACTGACGACGCCCAATGCGCCGTCAGGCCTGGCTGCTACCCCCGGCACTGGCAACGCCATTAGTCTGAGCTGGACGGACAACTCGGCTGACGAGCAAGGCTTCAACATCGAGCGCGCTCCGGACGTGGGTGGCGTTGCTGGTACTTATGCGCAGATCGCATCGGTCGGCGCTAACGTGCGCACTTACAGTAATACGGGACTGGAGGTCAATGTCCGCTACTGGTACCGCGTAGTTGCGTACAATGTCGTTGGGCCCTCTGGTTATTCGAATGAGTCGAGTGCAATCCTCGCAACACCAAATGCGCCGAGCGCACTCGTGGGCACTGCGTTCTCTGGAACACGAATCGATCTTTCGTGGACGGATAACTCCACTGACGAATCGGGGTTCCGCGTCGAACGCGCGCCGGATGTTGGTGGCGTTGCCGGCGCATACACGCTAATTGCGTCTGTCGCGGCAAACGTGGTCACCTACAGCAACACGACGAGTCTGGTAGCAGGCACGACGTATTGGTACCGGGTGAGTGCATACAACACCATTGGCGCGTCCGCCTATTCGACGGCGATAAGTGCGGCAACCTTGCTGGGTCCGAGGCCGCCGACAGCACTCAGTGCCACGGCCGCCTCCGGCACGCGAATTAACCTGGCGTGGACGGACAATTCGACTGACGAATCCGGATTCCGCGTCGAACGCGCACCAGATGTGAACGGTGCGCCGGGCACGTTCACGCTGATCGCCTCGGTTGCTGCCAACGTAACGACATACGGTAACACCGGTCTGGTTATTGGTACGCGCTACTGGTACCGGGTGCGCGCGTACAACGGCGTCGGCAACTCTGCTTATACGAACATTGCCGACGCGACAACCCTCAGTTTGCCGGCTGCGCCAACAAACCTGCAGGCAGCGGTCTCGGCAATAAGAGCCGTGGATCTCAGTTGGACCGACAATTCCAACAACGAAACATCGTTCCGACTGGAGCGTGCACCTGACAACGCTGGCGTGGCTGGCAGTTTCTCGCAGGTCGTAACGACAGGTGCCAACGTTACGAGCTATCAAAACACAGGGCTGGCAAACAGCACTACCTACTGGTACCGCGTCAGGGCGCAGAACAGTGTTGGCAACTCGGCGTTCTCGACTGCTGTCAGGGTTACTACACTGCCGGCGGTCCCCCCAAGCAATCTTGTCGTCAGAGCATACTTGGTTGGAACGACACGGTACGCCGACCTGACGTGGACACCCGGCAGCGAGACGAGGGTCGATGTCTATCGAGCCGGTACGAGGCTGACCAAAAACGCTAACAATACTGGCGGGCCGCTCAGTTACACTTCGGCAACCACCCTCGGTAACTCAGTGCCCTATCAGATCTGTATTGCGGGAAGGACCGATGCCGCGAGCTGCACGGCGGTCGTCAACGCCAATTACTAACGACGCGATGTCACCGCCATGTGTGGCATAGTCGGATTCGCCGGCCGCGCAGCTGCGGCCGGCGACGCGTTTACCGCCCAGTGCGGTACGATGCGACACCGCGGACCGGATGCCTCGGGGGAGTGGCGCTCTGTTGATCGTCGCGTAGCCCTTGGGCACCGCCGACTCTCGATCATCGATTTGTCGGACGCGGGCAGTCAACCGATGTCCGACGCCACCGGTCACCTGCAGATCACATTCAACGGCGAGATCTACAACTACCGGGATATTCGTAAGAAGCTCGAGGATCTCGGCAGGCGATTCCGCTCTGCGAGCGATACGGAAGTTCTGCTGCAAGCATACAGCGAGTGGGGAACCGATTGCTTGCAACGAATCAATGGAATGTTCGCGTTTGCGATCTATGATTCGCGCCAACGCCGGATTTTCATTGCGCGCGACCGTGCGGGCGAAAAGCCGCTTTTCTACCACCGCGCGAATGGACGGTTGACGTTTGCATCCGAGCTGAAGGCGATGATGGTCCAACCAGCCTTCTCTCGAGTGATGAACGCAGAAGCTGTCGACCACTATCTCGCTTACGGCTACGTGCCGGGCGAGCTCTGCTTGTTGGAGGGTGTGCGCAAACTCCCACCTGCACACGCGCTCACGTATACAATCGACACCGACGACTTGCGCGTGTGGAGGTACTGGAGCCTTCCACAACCATCGCAAGCTGGCGGTGGTGACTCGGAAGAACTGGTACAGGAGCTCGACGAACTACTCGCCGATGCTGTGCGACTGCAGCTCGTCGCCGACGTGCCGGTCGGCATTCTGTTGAGTGGCGGCGTGGATTCCAGCCTGATCACGGCGATGGCTGCGCGGGTCTCGAGCAGTCCGGTGCGAACGTTCACCATAACGTTCCCCGGACAGGGTGCATACAACGAGGGACCGTTTGCCAGGATGGTGGCGGCGCACTTCGGCACTCGTCACACCGAGCTCGTGGCGGAGCCAGCAACCGCGGAGCTGCTTCCGCAGCTCGCGCGTCAGTATGACGAGCCTGTCGGGGATTCCTCAATGGTTCCCACCTACCTGGTGTCTCGACTGGTTCGAGAGAGCTGCACCGTCGCGCTGGGCGGAGATGCGGGGGACGAGCTGTTCGGAGGCTATCGCCACCACAGCACGATCCAGCAGCAAATGAAGTGGCGAGCCTTGATGCCGGCCCCCATGAAACGCGCGATTGGCGCTGCAGCTGGTTTTCTGCCGCAAGGATTCCGCGGCCGCAACTCGCTGCGATCTCTCGCCACCCCGGATCGCGACGCCTGGACTGGCGCGACGCTGCATTTTGACGGTGAGTGGCGGAGAAAGTTGGCACCAATGACTCGTTCGTTGCCCGGATTGCCGCCCGAAGCATACAGGCTCAACGCCGGCGCAATTGGGCAAACGTTCCTCCAGAAGATGACCGCCGCCGACTTCGCCACCTACTTGCCCGAAGACATTCTCGTGAAAGTGGATAGAGCGAGTATGCTGGCTTCGCTGGAAGTACGCGCTCCGTTTCTCGATTACCGAGTGATTGAATTCGCCTTCGGAAAAGTGCCGGACGCGCTTCGTGCGACCAGCGCCAACCGCAAGGTGCTGCTCAAGCTCCTCGCGTCGCGGGTGCTGCCAAAGGGGCTGGACCTTCAAAGAAAGCAGGGCTTCTCGCTGCCGCTCCATAGCTGGTCCAAAGGCAGCTGGGGAGACTACATCAGCAACGTGGTAAGATCCGCACCCGAAGATTTGTTCGACCCACGGCAGGTGAACATGCTCGTCGACGGCAGACAGCGCGGCTTTGCCACTGCCCAGCGCCTGTTCAACCTGGCGATGCTCGAGTTGTGGCGCCGAGCGTACGATGTGCAGGTAGCTCGCGCCTGAATGCGCAGCCTGGCGTTCGTTGCCACATCCGTGTGGCTCATCTCATGTACCGAAGAACGAGTGAATGACTCAATGGCCGTCTCCGAAATTGCATCGCCACGCGAGGACTCTGTTGCCACCGCCTCGTGGGCACGTCTCGCCGGCGCGAGGATCTACTTCGGTCACCAGTCCGTGGGAGCTAATGTCCTTGAGGGCCTGAGTGAGCTGAGACACGCGCGCAGTGAACGCCCGTTGAGAATCCTCCATTCGCGCGAGCGGGGTTCCGGAAGTTCCTGGCTGGTTGAATTCACAATCGGCGAGAATGGTCGACCCGAAACCAAGATGAAGGACTTCGCCGCGGCACTCGGGCAAATCGACGACACCGCGCAGGCGATCGCGATGTTCAAGTACTGCTATCTGGACATCACCCCAGCCACGAATGTGGACGAACTATTTGCGAATCATCGAAAGGCAGTTCGCGATATGCGCGAGCGCCATCCCAATCTGACGTTCGTGCACGTGACAGCTCCGCTTACACGAGTCGAATCGGGCCCGGGCTATCTCATGAAACGTGTTCTCGGCAAGCCGACAACGCGCGAGGCCAATGAAAAACGAAACAGATTCAATGCGATGCTGCGCGACGAGTATGCCGGTGAGCCGGTCTTCGACCTCGCAAAGGTCGAGTCCACCCGCCCGGATGGGTCGAGATCATTCTTCCGCGACGGCAGCGAAGTTGTGTACACACTTGCTCCGGAGCTGACCGACGACGGCGGTCACCTCAACGCGACGGGCCGCCGTGCGGTAGCAGAGGAGTTCGCAGCTGTAATCGCGCGGGTCGCGGCAGCGCGCTAGTTAACTTGTGGGCGGCGGGTGTGGCTGGCCCGACTCCTAGAGCCGCACCAAGCCGGGTTCAGCGATCGGCAGCAAGATCGAACCAGATCTGCTCGAGGCGATCGGCGAGTCTGCTCCAATCGTAATGAGCGTTGATCAGCGCCTGTCCGTGTCTCACCATCTCGGCTGCGCGGCCGGGATTGCGAATGGTGTCGACCAGAGCGGCGGCGATCTCGTCCCCGGTTTCCCCGACTCGCAGATCGCGGCCGGACTCGAATAGCAGTCCCTCGCAGCCGATGCGCGTCGAGACAACGGGGACTCCTGAGGCGATCGCCTCCAGAATCTTCAGTCGAGAACCGCCGCCAATTCGCAGCGGCACCGCCATAACTGCACTCCGCGCCAGATACGGCCGCACGTCCTCGACATTGGCGTGGAGCTCGACGTTCGGCTCCCGGCGAAGCCGACGCACCAGCGCCGGAGTCGGATTGCGTCCCACAACGGATAAGCGCGCTTCCGGCTCGATCGCGAGTAGGCGAGGCATTACCTGAGACAGCATGACATCTATCGCGTCGAGATTTGGTCTCCAGTCCAGACTGCCGAGGAACAGAATCCTCTTTGGATCGGGATTGCGCGAGATGGGACTCGACTTGAAGTACTTCACGTCGACGCCATTGTCCACGACATCTGCGTGCCGCACTCCGAATCGCTCTTTCAGCAATGCGGCATCCTCGTGACTCACGGCGACGACGCGAGTCGCTCGTTGCATCACAGACCTTTCGTATCGTTCGTACTTACGGAGCTGATGCCCGATGAACCAGCGTTTGACCGGCTGTTGTTCTGTCTGATGGAGACGCTCCCAGATCAGAGACTCCACGTTGTGGGCCATGACGATCGTGCGCGCGCCAGTCCCAACCAATGTGTCCGCGTAGCCGAGGGCCTCGAACTGAAAGAGATCGATTTGGTTGGATGCAGCGAGGCGGCGAATTTCGTCACGCACCGCACTGCTGCGATGGCTGGCAATCGAATACGGCAGTCGCGAAGCCAGGTTGGCCGCAACTCTCGCGTAAAAAGCCGCCCCTTTCTTTTCCGCGGGCGGCTCGCCGCAAATGCGAATTTGAATCCCGCTGTCGGCGTAGAATGAACGCGCAGTCTGTTCGGCGTCGTTTTCCTTTGACCCGCGACAGACGTAGGTGATCTCGTGTCGACGAGCCAGAGGCAGCATCAGATTAAGGGTCCGAAGCCAATTGCCGCCTTTAGGCGGGTAGCCCAAACCCTCGTTGACAACCACGATTTTCAAAACTTTGCTCCGATGCCGCCGACGCGCGTCGATCGCGCGGCGCGAGGTTGGTTGAAGCCTCTTCGAGTCGACAGCGTTCGTCAAGTCAGCGATCGTCAGACGGAGGCGTATGCTGGCAGCGCTTCGGATAGACCGTTTCGCAATGTGCCGATGTCGTACTTACCACTTGCCAGTCGCGGTAGATCGGTGCGCGCCTCGATACGCGCGGGCTGCATGTGACGCGGCAGCTCGAAGCGAACGAACTGCTCGAGATGCTGCTTGGAGCACCCTGGTCTGAGGACGACATAGGCAATGATACGTTCGCCGCGAACGGGGTCCGGTTCCGTCGTGATCGCGGTTTCCAGCACGTCCCCTGATGCATACAAAACGTCGGCAATTTCGTCAGGCCCGATACGAAAACCCAGCGACTTGATCATCCGGTCTCGCCGGGCTACGTAGTACAGAAGGCCGTCCGCATCGCGGCGCACTATGTCCCCCGAGTAAACCGCGCGTGTTACGCCGCCGTCGCCGGCCGAGCGGAAAGTACCTGCCGTCGTTTCATCATCGCCCCAATAGCCTTCGGCAATCGTCGGCCCGCAGAATACGAGCTCGCCTGGTTCGCCAGGCGCGCTCGGCCTGCCATCATCGGCGACAATCGAGATCGTCGCGCCCGGGACTTCGCGGCCCATTGAGCCGGGATGCGAATCAACTTCCTCCGGAGCCAGGAAAGTGCTGCGGAACGTTTCCGTCATCCCGTACTGAAGAAAAAGCTGGGCGTGCGGTTGGGCGGCGCGCAGCTGACGCACGGCCTCGACCGGAAGGTGTCCGCCTGCATTCTGCAGGATGCGCAGCGACTCGATCGGCGCGGCGCGAAAAGCTGGTGTTGCGAGCAGTTGCAGCCAGAGCGGCGGAACGCCGGCCAGCACTGTCACGCGTTGGTCACGCGCTTCGCTCACGATTTTCGCCGCCAGGGACGAATTCGAAATCACCAGCGTTGAGTTCGTCCACATCGCGCAAAGCAGCTGATTCAGTCCGTATACCGAGCTCAAGGGAAGCAGACTGAAGATCCGTTCGTCGCCACCGAGTCCGAGGTAGCCGACGATCATCTCGATCGCGGCAAGGATTGCACGGTGAGAAAAGACGACGCCCTTGGGCAGACCCGTCGAACCGGACGTGAAGATGATCTGGGCCAGTCCCCGCGCGTCAGGCTGCACGGGAGTCCACTCGACGGTTGCGTCGGGAATTGTCGCGAGATCAATGAGGGCGGCCTTCGTGTCCAGCGATCGCGGGTGCTCGGCGAGAATCTCGCGTGACGCAAGCAACACACGTGCGCCGACGCGGTCGAGGATGTACTCAATTTGACGGGGGCGCAGTCGTTCGTTGACTACGATCACCACTGCGCCGGCGGCAAGCGCTCCAAAATAGGCGGCTACCGACTGGGGACCGCGCTCTGCGAGAATAGCGACGCGATCGCCGCTCTCCAGTCCTCTGTCAACAAGGGTTGCCGCGACCGACGACGCGCGATTCCGTAACTGTCTGTACGTCACCGTTTGCCCCGTCATGGCAATGGCGGGACGGTCGTCGGCCGCGGCTGCTACGTTCCACAATAAATCAGCAACTGTGCGGGGTACAACGCTTAGAGACTTCATTTATGTGCGAGGAATGAAACTACTCGCTACCAGGCGCCCCGCCCGAACAACATCACGGGAAGGGTCTTCAGCATGATTCGCAGATCTTCTGACACGCTCTGACGGCCAATGTACTCGAGATCGTAGGCTACCTTTTGCTTTACGTCATCGATATTCGCATCGTAAGACTGATTCACTTGTGCCCATCCCGTGATGCCGGGTCGTACCCGCTGCCGCATCTGATACTCAGGAATCGTCTTGCGCAGCTCGGCAAAAATCGACGGACGTTCGGGACGCGGGCCAACAACGTTCATGTCGCCGCGAAGCACGTTATAAAGCTGCGGCAGCTCGTCGAGGCGCACCTTGCGCAGCACGCGACCAACGGGTGTAACACGCGGGTCTCGGGGCTCAGCCCAAACCGCGCGGCCGTCGGCTTCCGAGTCGGTGACCATCGAACGGAACTTGTACATCTCGAACAGCTTGCCGCCATAATCGTGGACGCGGCGATCGTCTGCGTCGTCGCGCTTGTAACGTCGATCGACGCCAACCCGCGTTTGCGAGTACAGGACGGGACCGGGCGAGGTGAGTTTCACCAGCAGTGCCAGTATCGCCATCAATGGGGATGTGACGACAATGCCAATTAGAGCGACGGCAACGTTAACCGCGCGAACGGCGGCTTCCGTGTACTCGCGCGGCCGGACATCGGCCGGCAACATGGGCGCGGTGAAGGCACTGCCCACCGGCACCAGGTGAAGCGCCGTGTTGAGATTCTGGGGCCGGTATGAATTGAGAGAGTCCATCGGAGCTGAAAGCGCGACAGCCTCACGCTCTGAAACCGCAGCCTCCATGTTTCGGCATCCTTCTCGGACGAATTGTTTTCGGTTTGGAAGCGACCCGCGACGGCATCGCACGCCCCGCGGCAATTGCAGTCGCTGTGCTCAGGTGACGGATCTTCCCCTGCAGTTATAAAGCACTGCTGCACAACGACTTACATTGTAACGACGGAGTGGGAACGCGGCCCGGGAGGCTTGCGATGTAGCGGGGTTCCCACAATTGGCGGGTGAACTGCAACACACGGATGTCGCAGCGATTACTGAACAGCTACTTCTGTCAGCTCTCTGGTGCTCACGGTCTCGTCGTCACCGTAGGCCGGGTAGTACGACGTATAGTACTGGAACTCTCCGTACGACGGAATGTCGTTGAGCACGGATCCCACAACCTCGACGGGCAGGCGGTCAAGCAGCGAGAGCTTGGCGAACGCAAGGCGTCGCTCGGTGTGCCCCATTCGCAGCACCATCAGGATATTTCCTGTCGCGGCAGCGAGGGCGTAGGCGTCGATTCCCGCCGCGAGCGGAGGCGTGTCTACAATCACCGCATCGAAAGACCGACCGAGTTGATCGAAGAGGAGCTTGAGCTTGGCGGATGTCAGCAATTCCGACGTGGAATGATTGCGCTGACCGCAGCTGATGAAGGAGAGATTATGGTGTGGCGTGGTCTTGATTAGCTGAGATTCGGGGAGCTTGCCCAGCAGATAATCCGTCAGACCGCCCTTGATTGACAGACCGAATGTCTGATGCAGCATACCTCTTTGCGTGTCGCCGTCCACCAGGATGGTACGCAGGCCTGCCTTCGCGCACGAAAGCGCAAGATTGGTTGAAACCAGCGATTTCCCGTCGCCCGGCGACGCACTGGTTACGGCAACCGCCATGCGCTCGGTGCGAACCGTATGCGTGACGTGCATGCGCAGAGCGCGAAACGATTCGAGGAACTGAACGGCTTCCTCTGGCTTGGCCTTGGAGACGCCTTTCTTTGGCGCGCGAGGGACCGCCCCGGCAATCGTGACTCCCAGCTCCGCAACTGCTTGATGCGCGTACCTGAACTTCGCATCGAGCTTGTCCAGCAGCAGCGCAAGTCCTCCTGCCGCGCCGACCCCAGCGAGAATCGCCACGAGCACGATCATGCGCTTGGTGTTCTTCGTCGGGTGCAGCGGAACGACAGCCGAATCCAAAGCACTGACGTCGGGCGTGGCGCTGGCCTCAGCGAGTTTCGCCTCCGCATAACGGCTGCGCAGATTTGTATAGAGCTGTTCCGAGACGGCAACCGCGCGGTTCAGGCGACGCTCTTCGATCGTGCGCGGCGGAATTGACTGCAGCTCTCGCGATGCCGAGTGAATGCGGCGCTCGTAGTCCGCCTCGCGCTCACGCATCTGCGCCAGCAACCCGTTTGCAAGCTGTGGGATCGTCCGGTTCTCCAGCGTCTCCAGATTGCCACGGATTTCCTTGACGGTCGCGTGTTCATCCGTGAAGTGCTGGCGAGCCGCGGCGAGTTTGGCCTGCAGCTGATAGCGGGTGCGGAACGCTTCGCGGAGGGCTTCCGCTCCCGGGCTTTGTGCAACGCTTGGGATGAAAAGCATTCCTTCGTACGGCGAGTTGTCTCTCGATGCGCTGGCGATACTCTTTTCGAGCGCCTCGCGGTCGTTCCTGAGATTGTCGTACGCGATCTTCTGATCGAAATAACTGAGTAATGCTGGATCGCGCTCACGTTCAACAACGCCGGGAGCTACAGGGCCGCCCTCGGTCGGCAAGGTGATCGCGTTGACGCGAAACTGCTGATACGCCGACTCAGCGTCTCTCGTTGCCCGCTCCGCGTATTGCAGCTGGCCTTCGAGTATCCGCGAGAATTCGACCATGTTTCGTTTCTTCAACTCGGCGGCGACCCGGACGTATTCATCTACCCATACGTTCAGTATTTGCGCGGCGAGCCGCGGATTCGGATCGGTATACGTCAACCAGAGAAAGTTGCTGCCGTTAACGAGCCGATTACCCAGGCGATCCGCGAGACGGATCGATGTTTCGCGAGGGGTAGAGACGTTAAATACGACTTTTTCGACACCGGCTCCGCTGAATGCTTCTGGCGGAAGTGCCCAGATGAATCCGTATTTACGGCCCACGGAATCTGCTTGCGTGCCCTGTTCGCTCGAGACCGCGCCCTCCGGCAAAGCCTTATCGACCTTGATGCGGAGCACCCAGGTTTTGTTCGCTTTGTCGATGTCCAGCTCGTAACGGCCGGGAACGAATTTGTCGGTAAGGTTGAACCCGGCGAAGTACGGGCGCTGAGCCGGATTCGCAGTCTCGAGATAGAGCGAAAGGTTGCGCACCACCTCATCGATGACCCGATAGCTGCGCAGGAGCTCTATCCAGGCACCGGACCGTAACAGCTCACCCGAGCGAATTGGCCCGCTCGCCCGTCCATCGGGCGCTTCGGACGCAATCCAGATCGTCGCGCGTGCTTCGTATTGTGGCGTCGTCATGCGAGCGCGAGCGACGCCTCCCAACCCGAACAGAATGACAATTCCGAGCATGAGCCACTTGTAGCGACGTATCGCGGCAAGTGGGCGATCGAGCGCGTTCACCGGAGGAAGCATGCCTCCGTTCGTATCGTCCTCAAACTCCGCAAGCGGTCCACTCGCCCCGTGGACAGCTATCAAGCCATTAGCCATCGAAAAGTCTCTCGTGCGATATGCTAGTGGTTGCCGAGCTGAATTGCCGCGACTGAAACGGCGGCAGCTGCGGATACAATCGACAGAATGGTCGATAGTTGGAAACGGTGTTGCTGGGCGGGAACGTAAACTTCATCGCCGGCACGCAGGTGAAGACGGTCGAGCGACATTCCGTTCGTGAATGCCTCCCGAACGTTTTGGGCATCGCGAATGGTCTTGCCGCTACGCCTGACGATCGTTTCGCCCACGTCCGCTTCGGGGGCCGGACCGCCGGCTCTCATGATCAAATCGCGCAACACGTAATCCGCCGGCACGTACATGAAGCCCGGATTGCGGACGCTTCCCAGTACGGCGAGCGGCAGCAATGGTGTCGCCCGCACTTCAGGATTCTTCAGATACTTTCCGAGATGCTGTCTTAGCTTGTCGTTGAGCTCGGAACGTAAAACACCATCGAGTGAGAGCTCCGCCATGTGCGGGAACTGCAACACTTTTCCCGCCCTTACTTGCATCGTGTCAGCCGCGCTCGAATCGCTCTCTACCTTCACAACGATGCGATCGCCCTCCTGGAAGTCCCCCGACTTCAGGCGAGCGCGCAGCAGCAGCGCTTCGGTCATGTGATTCGTGCTCTCGGCACTGCGTGCCTCGGCCTCGAGACTTGCGCGGGTCTCGTAGTTCGGCTGATCGCCGACCTGCGCGCGAAGTGAGGTCGCTCCCAGCGCGCACAGAGCGAACGCTGGAATCAAAACGCGGGACACCAAACGAACTGAAAAAATCGCGGCTTTTGTCATCACTGAGTCACGGATCATCATTGCCGTGCGGGAGTGCAATGTTGGCACCTGAGTCGGCCCCTCGCATGCAGCCCGCTTCAGGCGTCTAACTACTTGAGGCGCAAGCAGATACCTATGTTCAATACCTTGCTGCAGGCCAGCGGAACCGGGCTATTGTCGCAGAGGCGCAACAGAACTGAGGCGTCATCGATTCGAATAAGCTGTGCTTCGAAATCTGGACTACGCGGCGATCGTCGCGCGCTTCTGCGTTACAAAACGGCCGATCGCGCGCAATGATCCGAGGTTTGCTTCGCTGATGTCTTCGTCTGACATCTTGATGCCGAACTCGTCTTCAATGAAAGTCACCATTTCCGCGATGCCCATCGAGTCGACTACGCCGCGTTCCAACAGTCGGTCGTCATCGGATAGCACGAAGTCCGGCCGCATATAAAGAAAGTTCTCCTGGAGAAAGTTGCGGACACGTTCGCGCACTTGAGTTTCGTGAAGCATTTGTATGAGCCGTTAGAGGACGATGGGATCTCGGTTAACTGACAGGAACTGCGTCCTGCAACACAACATCCGCCTGCGCAACATCGAGCATGCGCGGGAAAACCGGTTTGGAAATGAACTGGTCGTGCCATAACTGAGTGGACAGGATCGCGACGAGCGCCTGGTTCTCGCGAAAACCGGTCGCCAGCCCCGATTTACAGCGACGGGCGAGGCCAGCCACTGCTTTCGGTGAGAAAAGCCCCTTCTTCTGAATCGAGTCGAGTGACAAGGCATCAGCGACGTATTCCGGTGCCGTCGGTCCGAAGAACGAAGAAGCATCGGGGGCGCGGTAGGGCTGTTTCGCACGCGCGCTGACATCGGTCGGCAGAATTCGCCGCGCCCAGCGCCGAAGAATCTCTTTCTCCTTCAGCCCCCGCAGGCGAGAGCCCGTGGGCAGTGCAGCGGCGAACTCGAACAAACGGTGATCGAGGAAGGGGAACCGCCCTTCCACGCCGTGAGCCATCGCCATCCGGTCACCCTGCGAGCTCAGAAGATACGGAGACAGCAGCAGCTTCATCTCGAGAAACGCCGCCTGGTTCAACGGGGACCAACCGAAAAAGCGGGAGGGCAGCGACTGCCGCGTCTCGTCAATTACATCGATTGCGGACAATGAAGCGGCAAAATCGGCCGAATAGAATTGTTTTATCCACGACGTGAGCTGGATGCGCGGCAAGTGCGAGAACAGCGGGTCGCTTGGCGCGCCGGCGTCGAGAAAGAAGCGGCGCCAGAATTCGCCGCCACTTCCCCGATCGAGCAAGTACGGATAGAGTCGATCGAACAGTCGCGGCCGCGCGGTAGACTCCGGGCGGCGCAGACAGAAGCGGCGGACCGCGACTTCCTTGAAAAGATCATAGCCGAGGAACAACTCGTCGGCGCCTTCACCCGTAAGAACGACTTTTATTCCCTGCTTTCGCGTCAACGCGGCAAGGTGGTACATCGGCGCGGGCGCGGTACGAACCAGAGGCGCTTCCGTGTGCCAGATGACGTTTGGGAAACACTGGGCGATTGCATTCTCACCCATCGATGCAACCGAGTGCATCGAGCCGATGCGCTGCGCAACGTCGCGCTGATAGAGGCTCTCGTCAAAGCGCGGATCTTCGAACGTGATCGAAAAGCTGCGCAGCGTATGCGGCGACGCGGCCGCCGCCAGGGTTGCCGTAATCGACGAGTCGAGACCTCCACTGAGATATGCACCGACTGGAACGTCTGCGCGCATGCGGAGGTCGACGCCCATCCGCATCAATTCGTCGAGCTGTTCGACCGCGTCACGTGGCTCGACGTCTCTCTCGGGAAAATTCAGGTCGTAGTAGCGGTGGATGCTCAGTTTGCCCGCGCGCCATATACCGTACGTGCCCGGCTCAAGGGCGCTGATTCCACGCAGCCCGGACCGGGGCGGGCGCGTCGCCCAGAATGTGAAAACTTCGTCCAGCGCTTGCGGATCTATCGCAGCCTCGACGTCGCCACTGGCGAGAAGAGCTTTCAGCTCCGACGCGAAGTAAAACGAGCCACGTTGCTCGGCGTAGAATAGCGGACGCACACCAAACCGGTCGCGTACGACGAACACCGATTGATCGCGCGCATCAGAGATGGCGAACGCGAACTGTCCGTTGAGACGCGGGAGCATGTTAGCGCCCCACTCTTCGTAAGCGTGCACCAGCACTTCGGTATCGCAGCGCGTGCGAAACGAGTGACCCCGCGATTCCAGCTCGCGACGAAGCTCGACGTGGTTGTAAACCTCGCCGTTGTAGGTGACGACGATCTGACCGTCTTCATTCGTCAGGGGCTGCGCACCGCCGGCGACGTCAACGATGCTGAGACGAACGTGGGCAAAGCCGACGTTCTGTCCGACATAAAATCCGTATCCATCCGGACCACGGTGTCGAATAGCTGCCGCCATGCGCGAAAGCTGTTCGATGGCGATGGTTCCGGTATTCTGCGTAGCAATTCCGGCGATCCCGCACATTAGACGGGGACCTCGATCATTTCGGAGAAAACCTCCTCGATAATCTGGGGCGGCAGGTGGAGATATCGTGTTGTCTTCCGCTTCTGCTGAATGTCACGAATCGCGCGCTCGACCACATCACTGGAGAGCCCGGCTTCAGCGGCAATGAACTCGACGGCGCGGCCGGCATTCAGTCCGTGAAGCACGATATCGAGCTGGCGCGTCGGCAGGCTGTAATAGAATTCCTCCTGCGACTGGGGGAGGGAGAACGTGTCTGTCGTCGGCGCGCGCGCCGTGATCGGCCTGGGAACGCCCAGGTACTCCGCTAGCTGATAGACCTGGCTTTTGTACAGGTGCGCGATTGGCTTCATATCGGCCAAACCATCGCCACCCTTCACGAAAAACCCCTGATCGTACTCGAGGCGGTTGGGCGTTCCTATCACCGCATAGTGCAGGCGATCGGCGTGATAGTACTCGACCATTTTTCGCACGCGCTGCTTGAAGTTCGTCGCCGCGACGATTTGGCGGTACTCGGGCGCCGGCAGGCGGATGCGACGCATCTCTCCGCCGGGCGGCTGGACAACGAGATAAGTCACGTTGAGTCGATCCGCCTCCAGAGCGTCAGCAGGGAGCGCGAGCTTGCAGCCCCAGTCGTCGCCAAATTCGGGCACAACGCGTCGAATTGCTTCGTTGCGACGCCGATAACAACCAGCACCATCCAGAATCGGACCGATGCTCTCGGTGGCTGTTTCAATCCCCAGGTAATCCGCGAGCATTTTGCCGAGACGAAGGCTGTCCGGATCGCTCTCGTGCTCGGGCA
>DASUZC010000247.1:0-17922 GCA_036377095.1 Gemmatimonadaceae bacterium | reverse complement strand
TGGGCGCCCGATCGCAAGCTGCGCACGATGGAAGACAATGCCGCGACGACGAAGTGGCTGCAGACGCACGCGTATTCGCCGGCCGAGATTTTCTCGTTCACAACCGCCGACGGCACACGAATAGATGGCAGTATCATCAAGCCGATCCCATTCGACGCCACCAAGCGTTACCCGGTGGTGTTCGACATCTACGGCGGACCCGGATCGCAGCAGGTGTACAACCGGTTCGCGACGAGCGGCTGGGATCAGTGGCTCGCTCAGCAGGGCTACGTCGTCATCGGATTGAACAACCGCGGCACCAACAATTACGGCAGTCAGTTCATGAAGGTCGTCTACAAGCAGCTCGGCAAATACGAAGCGCTCGACTTCGCCGAGGCGGCGCGATACCTGGCGCGGCAGAGTTACGTAGACCCAAAGCGAGTGGCGATCATCGGCACGAGTTACGGCGGGTACTCGACCGTATATACGATGGAGATGTACCCCGAGCTCTTCCCGGTCGGCGTCGCCAACTCCACTGTCGGCGATTGGCGGCTGTACGACACGATCTACACCGAGCGCTACATGGGACTGCTCCAGGACAACACGAAGGGATACGTCGAGAGCGCGCCCATCGAGCAAGCGGCCAAGATGCGAGGCAACCTCCTGCTGATTCATTCGATGATGGACGACAACGTGCATCCGCAGAACACGATGCAGCTGCTAACAGCGCTGACCAACGCCGGACGTGATGCTGAGCTGCGTATCTATCCCCCCGGCAGACACGGCGCGGCCTACAGTCTGGAGAGTTACCGCCTGATACAGAAAGTCACCGACGCGTATCTGGCACGCTACCTGAAGGCGCCGAATCCCCCGACGCTGATGCCGGCCCGCTAGCCAAAAAAAAACGCCGCGGTTATCCGCGGCGTTCTTGTTTCATCGGGAACGTTTACTTGCGAGCGTCCTTGCGCGCATCGCGGACGTCCTGACGTCTGTCGCGCCTGTCCTGACGGAGATCCTTGCGGTCCGATCTCAGCTCTTTGGCGTCCTGCTTTGCTTCCTGCTTGTCACCCGCTTTGATGTCCTTGGCGACCTCTCTGCGGTCGGCACGAACTTCCTTGCGGTCGGTCCGAATTTGCTTGGTGTCGCCGCGAACTTCCTTGCAATCGGCAACTGCGTTCGGGTGACTCTTGCACCACGCGATCAATCTCGTTCTGGTCATGTGCGGCGGCGCTTTGGTGGTCGCTTGCACCGACTGCGCTGAAGCGCTTGACGCAACTGCCATGACGACTGCGGCCGCGAACGCCGCCAGCTTCGCTTTCGACATCTCTCTCTTCTCCTTCGTTATCCGGGGATTGTTGCGGGTGGGCTTTGAACGCGCACCGTTCACGTTGAGAGACGCGCGACCCGGCCGGATGTTAACGGCCGGGTCGGGAGCTAATGCTCCGGTGTTGTTTCGGTTTCTAAAAAGGTCACACCTGTATGTAGCTACACCCGTGTTTCTGCGCCTGTTCGATAGCCACAACCATCGCCGGCACCAGATAGACACCTGGAAGCATGTTTGCATCGAACTCCTTCCGCAGTGCGGCGGCTTTCGTTGCATCACCGCCAGCCAGCAATCCCATCCAAATCGTGTAAGCGTTGTTGCACAGAATGAACACCCCACCACGGTTTTGCAGCTCAGAGATCGATGAATCAGCGGGGACGGGAAGTGGAGCTCCGCCGATCGCCAGAGTGTTGCTGCCGGGCGGCGCCTTGTAGAACACGTTGGACGTAGCAGGCGCGTTCGAGCTGTCCATCACTTTGCTCGGCGTCCCCAGGCTGTACTTCTTCCACATGTCGTCGTTGAACGCGAGCATGGTGGCGAATCCATAGATGGTTACGACCGCCGTCGCATCCGGATGTGTTACATGGTACGAATCGCGAAGCGTGTTGAGGTAGTTGCGGACGTGGAACAGGCCCCATCCGTTGTCGTGCCCGTGCATGTCGAAGATTTGGCGATGCTTTCCAGTGACCGCTGTCAGCCACTTGTCGCTTGGCTGCACATCGCTTTTCAATTTCATCTCGCTGGCGAATGCTTTCGTGACCGAGCCACTCATGCCGAGCGCAACGGCGCCGGCGGCAAGCTTGCCAAGAAATTTCCTGCGCTCGGGAAGTGAAGTCTCACTCATTTGGCTTTCTCCTTTGGGGTGGGTAGGACGTGGTAGTCAAAGTCGGGTGGTTTGCCACCGTGCGGGTAATCGTGGATCCTCTTCGGGAAAGGAGGGCGTGGGCGTGTGTTGATGTATGTGGCGACGTCGAACGCCTGTTGCGGTGTTAATTGCTGTGCCCGATCGTACGGCATTAATCCGTGGATAAATGACGCCGCGGCATTGATGCGAGCCATTCCTGCGCCCACGTTGTAACTACGCGGTCCCCACAGCGGTGGGGCCAGCGAAGTGCCCTGGCCATTGGGTCCGTGGCACCTCGCGCACGTCGACACGAATACGGAAGCACCGCGCGCGACATCGCCCTTCATTGGAGTGAGTCTCGGAAATCCCTGGCCTTCCATCTCCGCTCCTACTGGAATGCCGCTCGACAGGAACGCGAAGTAAGTCACGATGTCGCGCATGTCGCGACCGGCAGGATCCAGACGCTTGCCGTTCATGCTGCGCTCGAGACAGTCGTTAACTCTGTCCTCGATGAGATCGACCTTGCCGCTGCGCGGCCGATACTGCGGAAAGCGTGCGTAGGAGCCAACCCACGGCATCGCATCGCGTCTCAGCCCCCCATCGAGGTGGCAGCTTGCGCAACGAAGAGAATTACCGACAAACCGCGGCAAACTGTCACGAGTGGCGAGTAGTATGGCTCGGCCACGCAAGGCAGAAGCGCGATACCCGCTGTCGGTGAGGCTTGCCTCCGACGGAACGCGAAACGGCACGCGGACCCTCTGACCCTGAGCGGCGCTCGTTTGCGACGAGGCGCGTCCCCGCTCCGCGTAGGCGAGCAGCAACGCACTGGCGAGGATCGGAAATACTACGCGCAGCCGAGGGACCAGAATGATCTCCGCGTGACCAGGTGCGGCTGGGAGCCGCCCTGCGAGACCCTCGGATTTACGGGCTCAAATCGACCGGCGCAAGAGAAGTCTTGCGCCGTTTACTTTGCAGCTAGTCCGCCCTCATTGGCATGTCGACCGACCGATCAGTCGTTGAAAGCGATGCCGGACTGGAGGAAGTCCCGCGGATCGAAGTCACGACATCTTTCACCGCGCTGTCGACGCGCGAATGAAATGCTTCCGCGACGCCGGCGATCAACGCCGCCATGACGCCATCGAGCGCGGTGCCCAACTTACTGCCTGTCTTCTGCGTGGCATCGGCGGTTGCCTTGGCCGCCTGCACGTCCGCGTTCGACGCGCTCAACGCCACACCCGCGCCGAATGCCACTCCGACCGCCATCCACGGATGATCCTTCACTCTTTGAGTCACGTCGATCTTGCGCTCGAGCTCGTCGATTGCGTTTGACATGCGAGCTCGCGTCTGCTCGATATCAGCGCGGACTTCGGTGGTTGTCTCAGCCATCCTTGTGTCTCCGTAACGATGCCAGAGTCTGTTCTGGCTTGATATTCTTCGGCGACAGCAACGCTGTACCGCGTTTCAACAGATAAAAAGCGATTCCGCCCATGATCGCGGTGAGCACGAACGCAGCGATCCAGTAATGTCCGCGAAAGATTGCATCGCCGAGCAGCAGGACGAGACCGAAGACGAGCATCTGCGCCGTCAGCAGGCCGAGCATTGCAGCGGCGACAGTGAACCCGGTTCCCTTGCCGATGTCGCGCGCAATCTGCGCGAACTCTGTGCGCGCCAGTTGAACCTCCTGGCGCGCCAGATGAACGCCGTCCTCGGCGACATCGCGAAGCAACTGTGCCACTCCGCGATTGGCCGGAGGAATCTGTGTGTCGCTCAGAGCCTTTCGGGTCTCCGGGAGCTTCATCGCTACCGCCGCAGTGCTTTGCCGATCAGATAGCCGGCGCCAAGAGCGATGAGAAGTGAACGCGCCGGATGCTCTTTAACCTGCTGCTCGACGCCATCCTTCAGTTTCTCAATGTCGGCGTCACGGATCCAATCAGCGCTCGACTGCATCCCGGTGGCGAGAGTGTCGGTCACCGCGGCGATCCCGGTATCGCTGGGCACAGCGACCGCGCTTCCCTCAGTTCCCGTTACCGCCGGCTGCCGCTGCTTGAGCGCCCTCGCGCCCGCCTCGAGTCCATCAGCAATCAACGTCGGAATCCCGGCGGCTTTGTCTTTAACGGACGATCCGACGCTCTTCAGGCGACCCTTGATGCCACCTTCTGACTCGGTGTCGCCGATGTTCGTCGATGGGACGCTGCTCGTGCTGCCTGTCGAGCCGCTTCCGGTATTCCCGGCGGCTGCGAATCCACCACTGAAGCTCGACTCTCCATTACTTGGCGTATTGAAGCCCTCGCTCTCACTTCTCTCCATGGAAACAACCCCCCAACAGTTGTAGAGCCGCATGACCAGCGGCGACTGTAGTTACATATGCAGGAGACGCGCCGACGCCGCGCCGGCCGCGAGCTGCGCAATGGTATTTAGATCAGCCGCCCTCCGCCGCAAAGCCTTCTGGCTTTGTTCGATTGTAATGATCTCGAAGCGCAGTGTCTCACCGGGACGTCGCTGGGCGACGATCGGAATGTCTGCCTCGGAGACCACCGCAATTTTTGGATAGCCGCCGACCGTCGGTGCATCTGCCATCAGGATGATCGGGTGGCCGTCACCTGGTACTTGAATGGCGCCGGGGCAGGCTGCTTCAGACGGAAGCGATCCAGGAGACGCCCCGACCGATGGACCGTCGACCTTGTAGCCGGTGCGATCAGATGCCGAAGAGACCCGATGCGTGCTTTCGCTGAGAACGCGAAACGCGTCGTCGCTGAACAGGTCAGCCTGGGGGCCGCGGGTGATGTGCACCGTTTCATTGTCGTAGCGGGGCATCAACTCCGCCGCGCAATGGAACCCTTCCGCGGGAGACGATCGCGCGGTCCCGACGGGCAGCTCGTCGCCGGTCTTGAGCAGCCGACCCTCGAGACCCCCGAAGTGACCCGGAAGGTAGTTGGATCGGCTGCCGAGTAGCGGGGGAACATCAAATCCCCCACTCACGGCGACATAAAGAAATCTTCCCGTCAGGAATTGCTCGATGACCAGCTGCTCGCCGGCGGCGGCGCGGGTGATTGTGCATGGTGCGACCGTCTTGCCACCGATCGTCGCACGCGCAGACGCGCCCACGAGAGCGAACGAGAGCGCCGACAAGAAGCTTAGACTGCCGCCGCCGAGGGCCCATTCCAGGACGGCGGAGTCGGCCTGATTGCCGACGATCAGGTTGGCCGCGCGCATCGCGAACAAGTCCATCGCGCCACCGCGCGGGACTCCGGCTGCGCGAAACCGCGTTCTGCCGGCATCCTGAATCGCCAGGTACGGCGGTGCTTTGGCGACTCTGATCACGCCACTCTCTCGAATCGGACGGTATCGCCGGCTTTGAGAAGAGACGGCGGGTCTCGAGAAGGGTCAAACAAAGCCGTGTTGGTGTTACCGATGATGTGCCAGCCGCCAGGAGTGTCGAGCGGGTAGATTCCCGTTTGCGTCGCAGCGATGGCAACGCTTCCGCGTGCAACGCGCGGTCGCGGTTGTGGGCGCCGCGCGATTTGCAGGCGTTGGTCCAGCTCACTGAGATACGCCCAACCCGGAACGAATCCGAGCAAGTCGACAGTGTAGGTTCGTGCGGTGTGCAGCTCGATGACCTGTTCGGCGGTCAGTTTGGTCGCGGCGGCGACGCTTTCGAGATCCACGCCGTCGTAGCGAACTGGAATCACGTGGTGTCTCGGATCTTCAGCGGCGCTGACAGAATCCCGCGCGGACAGGATTTCAAGAACCCGTTCCGCGATTTCGGAAAAAGAGGATCTCAGTGGATCGTAAAACACCGACAGAGCGAGGTACGCCGGCACCACGTCTTCAATCTCATCCAAACCCGCAAGTCTGATTTGAGCGGCGGCAGCGTGTACTTCGCGCAGGAGTTCCGGCGAACGCTCGCTACCCAGCTCGATCGTTATTGCAGAATCGCCAAGGGGTTGGACGCGAGCACCCATCAGCCGGCGAAGGGGGTAATGCGTGCCCCCGTTTCCTCGAGTCGCCTTCGCACAGCGCGCAGAATTTTCAACGAATCCGGATTATCTCCGTGAACGCAGAGCGAGTCGGCGTCGACACGAACCTCGCTCCCGTCACGCGCGCGTACAGTGCGGCGTGCAAGAAGCTCTAGCGCGCGAGTGACAGCCGTGTTCACGTCATGGATGACTGCGTCGGGCTCGCTGCGCCTGACAAGAGTTCCATCAGGCTCGTATGCGCGATCAATAAATGCTTCGGCGGCGAATCTCACGTGGTGACGCTCGGCGGCTCGGGCCATCGCGCTGTTCGGTAATCCCAGCAAGGTAAGACGACCGTCGACACGAAGCATCGCCTCCACGACCGCAGCCGCCGCTTTTTCGTCCCACACTGCCCGATTGTACAGGGCGCCGTGCGGCTTTACGTACGTCAGTGTCGCCGACTCGGCACCGCAGACCTCGAGCATCATGCGGAGCTGCTGCTCGACGTGATATGCGATTTGTTCTGGTGGTAGTCCCAGCTCCCGGCGGCCGAAACCGGGGATATCCGGGTAGGAGGGGTGAGCTCCGATGCTGACTCCTTGCTCCTTCGCCGCGCGCACCGTTTCGCGCATGGTCTGCGCGTCGCCGGCGTGATAGCCGCACGCGATGTTCGCCGAGGACACCAGCTCCAGCAGCGCCACGTCATGCAGCAGATGTGAACCGCCGAAACCCTCACCGAGGTCGGCGTTCAAATCGATGGTGGACAGCGCTGAGGCGATTCCTATTTCTTGTTTGACCTCGACGTTTTCATCGGCTTGGCTTCAACTACTGACCACTCGTCTTCGTCATCCTCGAATCCGCCGCGCGAAACCTTGGGCAGCAGTTGTTCGCGGACTACGACTGGCGCCAGCCAATACGTGTATCCGTCGTCGGCCTCCACCGGAAACCACGCGAATTTGGTGCGTACTCGCTCGTCGCCGATTTTTCCTTTTGGACTCCCCTTACTTTTCCATTTCACGCCGCAGTTCCTCGCATTTTAAACGCGGTCCTCGAGACCTTTGACGCCCGATTTCTGAGCGCAACTGGCGCAGCAGAAGAACGTTCCGTTGCTCTCGAGTCCGTGCCCGATGATCATGCAGCCGCAGTGCGCACACTTGGGGGCCAGCGCGTGGATCGCGCACTCAAAGGAGTCGAACGTATGCGCCTTTCCCCGCATGGTGACGGTAAACGATTTGTCGTAATCGTTGCCGCAGACTTCACACTGAGCCATTGGCGCCCCCGAAGGTTTACCGGGGATTGTACGGCGAATCTAATGCCGCCGCGCGGTGAGACTCACCTGAACACTTTGCGCATTTTGGTATCGGGATCGCGGGCAAATCGAAAGGTGAACCAGGCGAGATCGGTGACGAGCTCGTCGTAGGTCTGGGGGTCCATCTTGTCCTCGACGACGGTCAAGCGGCTCGAGATCTGGACCTTCAGATGCTCGATCCATTCCTTGGTAAAGTCGGCCATTTATGCGTCCGTGGGGTTCGCCAGCGCGGAAAGTAAGCCCATCCAGACGGCTTGGCGAGTCGGTTTTGGCTTGGTTTCTGCCCCTGTGTGACCCGTGCCATTTAGGACACAGATGAACTTTTACAGGGGTTTGAGATGCTCAAAGCAACCGTAACTATCGCTGCTGCGGGACTGCTCGCCGCTTGCGGAGTCTCGCAGCAGCAGGAAGTCCAAATCGGGCAGGAATCGGCGCAGCAAGTCAACGCGCAGCTGCCGATGGTGCAGGACGCGGTGATTCAGAACTACGTCAACACGCTCGGCCAGCGCATAGCGAGCAGAACTTCGCGCGCGGATCTACAGTGGCAATTCCAGGTCGTCAATTCCGACATGGTCAACGCATTCGCGCTGCCCGGTGGCTTCATTTACATCAACCGCGGTGTCCTCGCCCGTGCCGACAACATGTCGGAAGTCGCCGGCGTGCTGGCACATGAGATCGAGCACGTCGTTCGGCGTCACTCGGTCAAGCAAATGGAGCAGGCGCAAGGCGCGAACGTGGGCGTTGGAATCCTTTGCGCATTGACGGGCGTCTGTCAGAGCGGTGTCGCACAAGCCGCCATCAACATTGGTGGCACGGCGGTCTTTGCAAAATTCAGCAGAACTGACGAAATCCAGGCGGACGAAGGCGGATTCAACAACGTGATGCGGGCCGGAATCAATCCGCGCGGAATGTACACGTTCTTCCAGAAGCTTCTCGCCGAGGAGCAGCAATCGAATAATGGCAACGTAGCGGCGTGGTTCTCCGATCACCCCGGCACGTCGGATCGTCTTGCTGACATTCAGCGAATGCTGAATCAGACGCCAGCGTCGTCGCTAAACGGTCTTCAGACGAACGATTCAGGCTTTGCAACGATGAAGGCGAGACTGGCGCGGCTCGGACCAGCGCCGCGGTCGTCAGGGGAGTAGAGGATCGAGGGCAGAGGACCAACGGCATCGATAATCGCGGACTAATTGAGGAGTGCGGACTTAACTACGCTGGCCTTCGAAGGCGTGTTCTTGATCCGAAATCCTCGATTAGTCCGAACTTCGGACTACTGTGTTAGTCCGAACCCCTCAGTCCTCAACCAACGGAGGGTGAGGGATTCGAACCCCCAAGCCCTTGCGGGCGCCAGTTTTCAAGACTGGTGCAATAGCCGTTCTGCCAACCCTCCCTCACTCAAAATAAGAGTGGCGTGAGGGTGCGGCAACGCGCCGCACACTCTTTCTCAGCGGGATGCGAGCAGGTCTTCGAGTTGAGTAGCGCGCGCGACGCTCGCAACCTGTGCGCGGATTTTTGCAGCCTCCTGTGCGCGCCCGTCCCGATCCAATGCTGCGCTCAGCTCGAGCCCGGTGCGGATGTACAGGTAGGGAATTCCCGCCGACGGCCGATCCACCCACAGATCGCGTTTGGCAATCGATCGCGGCGCCCTGAACGTCATATCCCATAGCGCGCGGGTCGTTGCGACATCGAATGCACCCACTCCCTGTAGCATCACGATGCTGTCACCAGCCGTTGCCGGTGCCGGAAGCAGCTTGCGGGCAAGGCCGGTCACGACCGTAAATGGTGTGAATCCCATCTCCTCTACGTATCCTCCCGTCGTGCGGCTGAAGAAAAATGGGCGGTCGGGAAACGCGTCCCGGATCATGTAGAGGACAAACAGATCCGCGCGCTCCAGACCGGTGAACTCGGCGAATTGACGCGGCTCGATATTCACCATGATTTGCGTGCGTTCCTGCTTGAAGGTCTGCGGCGTCGTCAACTCAATTGCGCCCGGCACCGCATCGGCTTCCTCCATCGTCATCTTGACCGGTGGTCCAGTCGGCTTTTTCCAGGTCCGGCCACGGTAGACGCGAGGCCCGCGCAGCGAGTCGTATTCGTAGACCGGACGCCTTAGCATTTGCCGCGTGTACCAATCGGTATTGAGCAGCGACAGACACGCCACGATCACGTCCTTCCTGATCCCCTCGACTTCCTGCGCGTACCAGAGTGGAAACGTGTCGTTGTCGCCCGCTGTGATCAGAATGCCGTAGGGTTCTACCGAGTTGAGCAGGTCGGCGGCGAAATCAGCGGTATCGGTTTGCCCGGCGCGCGAAGCGGATTTCCAATTTGCGAGCAAGGGCACCAGCGCGAGCGCCAGCACGGGTGTGGCGAGCAGCCAGCTTCTTCGCGTCGGCAGCGTTAGTGTTTCCGATCCGAGTTCCACTGTCTCCGATCGAATGACTACGGCAATCGTCTCCCACACAAAAACGAGCCCGAGCGCGGCCCACACGCTCCACGCCGAGAAACTCCACAGGTAGAAGTAGTCGCGGTCGCGGACTTCCCGCGGCACGGTGTCACCCAACTCTGGCGACTGGGACGACCCGTACTTGAAGTTCATGTAGAAGATGAGCGCCACCGTGACCATGAACATCAGAGGTCCGAAATAGGCGAACGACCGCCGGTCGCGTTTCCAGTGAACGTAGCCGCCCAGTCCACCAAGGAAGAGGAACAGCGTCGCCAGCATTCCCTGCAGTCCCGGGTGGTTCTGAAACGGGTCGCGCAGCCATTGCCACCGGAAGTAAAGCCACCACATCTCGACCTGCGCGTAGAAAGGCGCCTGGCGCTGCGATAAGGCGGGTTTCCCGTACTGACCCCGGTTGAAGTTGTACATGAATCGATCGACTGTCGCTTTGCTCAGCGTGCAGCTGGCACTTATCTGCGTGGTGCAGCCGGTTGGTTCTCCCTCGTTTATCGGCGGAAAGTAGGCTGCGCGCAGAGGCTGAGTGAGAAACGGCGTCATCCCCAGCGCCAGCGCCCCGGCAATCGGCAGTAACAGCTTCCAACGCAAGAGAGTGTTCGGGCGCCGCAGGACGATCGCCAGAGCGACTGCCGGCAACGCCAGAAATCCTGCCATGTGATTGGCGTAGCCGAGTCCGCTCAGATACGCAATCAGAACCAACAAACGATCGGCCTTTGCTCCGTACGGGTCATCGCACCAGCGTACGGTCAGCCACGAAACGATCGCCAATCCGAGCAGCGAGATCGTATAGACTTTCTCGTTGACCACTGACTGCGACCAGACAGTGAACGCGGTTGCGCCGATCAGCGCGGCCAGTGACCCTCCCGCGATTCGCTGCCAGCGATCGGGCAACCAGCCAACGAGCACTCGCTCGGTGATGAGGAACCACATCCCCGCTGCTCCCGCGCTGCAGAGCGCGGCGAGAATGTTGATGCGCATCGCGACATTCGGCGCGATCGGAAGTATCGAGAAGAAACGGCCGACGAGGACGAAAAAGGGATTCCCCGGCGGGTGGGGCAATCCGAACGTGTACGCGGCCGCGATGTATTCGCTCGTGTCCCACATCGCGGTCGACGGCGCCAGCGTAACGGCGTAAAGAACAAGAATGACTGCAGACACAACCGCGGCCGCGCGGTACGACGGTCTGTATTCCGCCTGCTCGCGCTCGAGCGTCGTTGCCGTCATCTAGTGGCGGAACTGCCTCTTGCCCGTAAACACCATCGCGATGTCGTATTCGTTCGCTGCCTGAATCACATCCTCGTCGCGAACGGATCCGCCCGGCTGAACGATGGCGGATACTCCGGCGGCCGCTGCCTGTTCGACGCCGTCGCGGAATGGAAAGAAGGCGTCCGAGCCCATCACCGCGCCTTTCGTGTCGTGCCCGGCAAGACTGGCCTTGTGAACGGACAGGAATGCTGCGTCGACACGAGACATTTGCCCGGCACCGATACCTATTGTCGCGCCTTCGCGGACGAGGACGATGGCGTTCGACTTGACACTACCCACGGCACGCCAGGCGAAGCGAAGATCCCACCATTCTGCCTCAGTGGGTTGTCTCTGGGACACGACCTTCCAGTCTTCTCTGGAGGTCTCGCGCGATGCACGCTCCTGCGCCAGGAATCCGCCGCGCACCCGTTTGAAATCGAGTGCATGATCACGCCATTGAGCGCGCCCGCCAAGAACGCGGAGGTTCTTTTTCCTCCCCAGTATTTCCAGTGCGCCGGCGCTGAAATTCGGTGCGACAACGCACTCTACAAAAAGACTCGACACCGCTTCAGCCGTCTCGTCATCGACGGCAACCGTGAATGAGATGACCGATCCGAACGCAGACACCGGGTCGCAAGCAAGTGCCTTGCGGTAAGCTTCCAAAGCTGTCGCCCCCGTCGCCAGGCCGCAGGGAGTCGTGTGCTTCACTATTGCGCAACACGTCTCCTCGGCGAAGGGGTCCGTCGCGAACAGTGCGCCTTCAAGGTCGAGCAAGTTGTTGAAGGACAGCTCCTTCCCACCCATCTGCTTCAGCGCCGCGATGCCGTCGTTTCTCCGTTCTACATAAAACGCCGCGCGCTGGCCGGGGTTCTCACCATACCGGAGGTTGCTCTCTTTAAGCAGCGGGATGGACAGACGCTCCGGGAAAATCTCCGAGCGCTCGCAACCGAACCAGTAGGCAATCGCGGCGTCGTAGGCGGCGGTTCGCGCAAAAACCTTCTCGGCGAGAAGGCGGCGCAGATCGAGGTCGTCGTCGCCCGCCTCGAATGTAGCCAGCACGCGGGGATAATCCGCTGGATCGACGATGACCGTCACCGACTCAAAGTTCTTGGCCGCCGATCGTAGCATCGAGGGGCCACCGATGTCGATTTGCTCGATCACATCGGCGGGTGTTACATCGCGGCGCGCCGCCGTCTGCTCGAATGGATACAGATTGACGGCGACCAGGTCGATCGGCGCGATGCCGTGGTCGGCGAGTGCCTGCATGTGCTCGCGCGAATCACGGCGCGCCAGCAATCCACCGTGGATTGCCGGATGCAGCGTCTTGACGCGGCCGTCGAGCATCTCGGGGGAATTCGTAACTTCGCTGACCTCTCTCACCGGCACGCCAGCGTCGCGCAATGCTTTCGCGGTCCCCCCGGTGGAGATCAATCCCCAGCCGAGTTTGGTGAGGCCCTTCGCGAAATCAATGAGACCGGTCTTGTCGGAAACCGACAACAAAGCAGTAGGCATATCAGACAGAAATCTTCGATTCGACGTTGAGAAGAATTGCGACCATTTCAATTACGCGCGGATAAACGACGTGCTCGACGCTGAGTATGCGCGCGGCCAACGACTCGGGGGTGTCGTCGGGCTCGACCGGCACCCGCCACTGAGCAACGACCGGCCCGCGATCGTACTCGTCATTCACGATGTGGACGGAAACGCCGCTCTCCTTTGCTCCCGAGGCGATTACCGCTTCGTGGACCCGGGCACCATACATGCCCTCGCCGCCAAATTCGGGAAGCAGAGCAGGATGGATGTTGAGAATGCGACCTGAGTATTCCCGAACAACTTTTGAGGGAATGCGCTTGAGATAGCCGGCCAGGACCAGGAGGTCGATGCGAAAGCGATTCAGCAGGTCCAGCAGCTGACTCCCGTCATCGGCAGCGTCGAAGCTGGCAATGTCGATCGACGCTGTCGCTGCCCGGATCAACGCCGGTGATTCGGCGCGGTTGGATGCGACGAGAACGACTTTGGCAATTCGCTCGCGCGAGATGTTGTCAAAGTGATCCATGATTGCCTGCAGATTGGAGCCTCGCCCGGAAGCGAGCACGGCAAGTCGCGACGGCATTCCCGATTTTACGATTTGCCGTCTCCGTCTGTAAGGCCGTCGAATAGCATCTGAACTGCCTCATTCAGATTCGCTGCCGTCTCGATGCCATCCTTCTTCGCGCGTTGGCGGTCCTCGTCCCGCGTCTCGGGGGATTGGATCATGATCCCCCGCCCGCCGATCTTCCTGGAGACGACGACATCGCGCCATCGATCGCCGACGTAAGCGACCTCGGCGGGGTTGAGCTTGAAGTCGGAGATCGCCTGCTCGAACATCTGCGTTCCTGGTTTCCTGCAGTTGCAGACGGGCGGATCGTCAGGCAGGTGCGGGCAATAGTAGCTGGCGTCGATGTGGGCGCCCGCTTCGCGCAGCAGTGACTCGAAGTGCCCTCGCACAGCTTCGTAATCCTTGACGGTGAAAATCCCTCGTGCGATTCCGGACTGATTGGTAACGATGATCACTGGTATCCCGGCGTCATTGATTCTGCGGACTGCCTCCGCAGCGCCGGGAATGAGGCGGACCTGCGTCGGCGACTTGATATAGTGGGCGTCCTCCATCACAGTCCCGTCGCGATCAAGGAAGACCGCGGCCGGCAGCTTCCTCACGAAATCGCCTTGAGGATTGCAGTTGAGAGCGCGGAGTCTTCCGCCGGCATCACACTGCGCATATCCAGGAGGAGGCGATTGGCTTCGATGTGCCCGATCACTGCAGGATCACCGCGCCGCAGTGCGGATTCAATGCGTTCAGGATTCACGTCGATGGCGATCGCGCGCGACTCGATCCGCGCGGTCGGAAACGCGCCGCCGCCAACGCTCGCCTCGCTCCTCACTACCTGCGCGCGGCCACCCTGCGTGCCCAGGGTCGTGGTGATCCATTCTGCTCGTTCCTGAAGTGACTCGACGCGTGCGCTGAGCATCGCCAGGACGGGCACTTCGGCGAGGGCGCGGTCGCGGTCAAGATAAAGGCGCAACGTCGCCTCCAACGCGGCCAGCGTGAGCTTGTCGACCCGCATTGCGCGCGTGAATGGGTTCTTGCGCAGCTTTGCAATTGTGGTCGCATCGCCAAGTATGATGCCGGCCTGTGGGCCGCCGAGCAGTTTGTCGCCGCTCATCAGCACGAGTGTGGCGCCCGATTTCAGCGCGCGTTCGGCGGTCGGCTCTCCTGCCAGGCCGAACTCATCGAGTTCGAGCATCAAGCCGCTGCCCAGATCATGAATCACCGGCAGACCATGTTCGGAGGCAATGAAGACGAGCTTCTCAACCGACACCTCGGATGTGAAACCCTCGATCGCGAAGTTGCTGCGATGGACCTTCACGATGGCGCCGGTTTTCGGAGTGATTGCGCGACGGTAATCATCGTCATGCGTGCGATTCGTCGTGCCTACCTCGACAAGTCGAGCGCCGCTCCGCGCCATGATGTCGGGGATTCGGAAGCTGCCGCCGATCTCGACCAGCTCGCCACGTGAAACCAGAACTTCTTTCTTGTGCGCGAGAGCGTTGAGCGTGAGAACCATCGCCGCCGCACAGTTGTTGACGACAAGTGCGTCTTCGGCGCCGGTCAGCTGGCGCAGCAGCTCGACGCAGTGGCTGTAGCGCGAGCCTCGTTTTCCACTCGTCAAATCGTATTCGAGGTTGCTGAACCCGCGCGCGACTTCTTCGATCGCGCGTAACGCCGCTTCAGCGAGCGGCGCGCGTCCGAGGTTGGTGTGGAGCACGACACCGGTTGCATTGATGACTCGCCGCAGCGAGGGCCGATTGGCATCGTCGACAGCCGACACGATCGATGCCGCCCACTGTTGCTCCGTTAGTTGGGCGCCGCCACCCGACCGCGCCGCGTCGAGCGTGCGGCGCACAGCATCGAGCACGACTCGCCGCGGATGTTGCTCCAGTAGCTCGCGCACTGTTGCCGTCTGCAACAGGGCATTGACGCTCGGCAGATCACGCCGTGAGTCGGTCATTCGGCGGGCGGTGAAGCAGACGGAGCCTTCGCTGGCGCCGCAGGTGGAGCGGGAAGGGTGTAAACGCGCTCGCTGTCGCCAGCCCGCTTAAGCAGTCCACGAATACCGATAGCCCGCACGCGGTAGGGCGTCTTTTGCACGAGCGGGCGCTGAAACCTGATTTCGACCTCGCTGATGGGAGATGGTTTAGGCATCACCGGAGGCGGTGGAGCGGTAGTATCCGGTCGCTGTGCCGGTGCCTGGCCACGCACGACGCCCGCCGGGTTTCGCACCGGTGCAGACGGACGAGGCGCGGCAGTGGTATCTGCCGGCGGTGGCCCGACGCGCGCGATTGGGACAGGCACAGAATCGGGTCCGGCGACGAGGAGATTGGCAGCAGTGAGTGTCTGAGTGGGATCAATTGGGTGATCAAAAGCCACGCGCAAAGTTACCGAATCGATTGCCCGCACCTCGCGTATTCGGGGAGGCAGAGTATCGTGCACGAAAATGAGGAAGTCGGTACGGACACTATCGGTCAACGAGATCGTAGTGCTGTCCCACGGCTCGCTCGGATCGACACTGAGATTGCGGTTCCGATCGACGTACGCGCGCATCAGATATCGAGTGGCGGGAACGTGTTCCATTGCAAAACGTCCACTCGAATCGACAAGTGCGACATAAGGATGAAGAGTGTCCGGCGGAACGAGCGCCTCGACCAAAGCACCTGCTGCCGGCGTTCCACCTACCCAATCGAAAACGGCACCAGCAATTCGGGTGCGGGGAACCGCTGAGCCGGTAGAAAAGAAAGTCGACGCGCCCGCGTTGCGCACGTTGCCCCGGATATCAGCAAGACCACGCATGAGAATCACTGTGTACGGCGTGTTCGCACGCCAGCCGTGAGTCGGCCGGACTCCAACCGCATCGCGATGCCAGGACGCATCAGGCACTCCGTCGCGCGGCGAGATCAGAAACAAATCCGACAGTGAAGTCGCTGACTGGGGACGCTCCGAGACTACCTCGTCGAATTTGAACAAAACCTCTTTCGGCCGCACGCCGACGGCGCCGGAATCGGGGGTGATGCCGACGATCTGCGGCGCAGCGACATCCGGCGGGCCGCCCGGTGGCATGCCTGGCTGCGCGCAGGCGAGTCCGACCAAAGCGACGGCGATCAGCCGCCGCAAACCGCTTTCACCTTTTCTGCGAGTTGGTCGCGGCGCTTGAGCCACTCGTCCTTTTTCTTCCGCTCCGAATCAACAACGTGTGCCGGAGCCCGGCTGGTAAAGCCTTCGTTCTCCAGGCGTCTGGATAGACTGTCGAGCTGCTTTTCGAGCTGATCGAGCTCGCTGCGCAGCTTTACGCATTCTTTCTTCAGGTCCACAATGCCGCCCAATGGAACGATCAGCTCAGTACCGTCGGCAAGCACAGCGTGCGCTGCACCCGCGGACGGCGATTGCCCGTCGACACGCACGACCGAGCGGGAAAGCCGGCCGATCACGGGCGAGTGATCGCTGAAAAGCTTGCCGTTACGTAGCGAACGGATGCTGACATCGATCGAAGTCCCAGGTGGAATCGAGTAATCAGAGCGGATCTGCCTGACGGCGCCGACTGCCTCGCGAACCAGATCAAACCCGGCGACGGATTCCTTGTCTTCGCGGGAGAGCGGTACCGGAATCGGCCACGGTGCTATCGCCAGAAACTCACACCGGTCGGCTGTCACCGCCGTCGGCAGTCGCTGCCATAGAGTCTCGGTAATGAATGGCATGATCGGATGGAGAAGGCGCAGTGCGTAGTCGAAGGTGTGGGTGAGCACCGCACGGGCGACCTCGGCGTCGTCTCCACCCGCAGTGATTCGCGTCTTCGTCGTCTCGAGGTACCAATCGGCCAGCTCGTTCCAGACGAAACGGCGCGCAGACTCCGCATACTCGCTAAGTCGCAATCCGATGAACCGTTCCTCGGGACGCCACCGTCCTTTTTCCGGTCGCGCCGGACCCAGCGCCGCATCACTCTCGAAAATGGTCGTGTTCAACCGTGCGAGTATCCAGCGATCCGGCAGCGTCAGCTCGGCATCGCTCAGCTCGTCGACGCTACGCACCGGCTGCGATCCAACATTGGAAAGAAGGAATCGACCGATATTCCATAATTTGGTGGCGAAGTTACGTCCCGGGGAAAAGGAGCGCTCGAGATCGCGGGGATCGAGCATCAAATCGGCACCCATGCCCATCCCGGCGACGACGGTGTAGCGCAGGGCATCGGCGCCATAGCTGTGCACGACGTCGAGCGGATCGATGCCGTTGCCCAAGGACTTGGACATCTTGACGTGATTCATGTCGCGCACGGTGCCGTGCAGGTACACGGTGTGGAACGGGGGAGCGTCCATGAACGCGTAACCGGCGAAAATCATACGGGCGACCCAGAAGAAAAGAATCTCCGGGGCAGTGATCAGATCGTCGGTCGGGTAGAACGCAGCCAATGCCGCCGAGCTCTTGTCCGGCCATCCAAGCGTCGAGATCGGGAAGAGCCAGGACGAGAACCACGTGTCGAGCACGTCTTCGTCCTGACGCACCTCACCGCCACACTTCTCGCACGCCGCGACATTGGTGCGGCTCACGATCTCGCATTGGCACTTGTCGCAGTACCAGACCGGAATGCGATGTCCCCACCACAGCTGACGCGAGATGTTCCAGTCGCGGATGTTCTCCAGCCAGTTGATGTAGACTGCTTCCCAACGTTCCGGCAGAATGCGAATGGTGCCGTCACGAACCGCTTTCAGCGCCGGCTT
>DASUZC010000246.1:0-13096 GCA_036377095.1 Gemmatimonadaceae bacterium | reverse complement strand
GTTGTAATCGTTGGCATAGTGGCCTCCTAGTGCCCGTTAGTTGTTGTCATCCGAAAGTGAAGTCGTACGCTTCAACACCCGCTGTAGCGAACTGTATCTCGAACGTACGGTCCGTGACCTTCTCCTGCAGTCGCACGAGCTGATAGCAACGCTGCCGCGTGAGCGTCCCGTTTCCCTGCGCGTCGGTGTCTTCGCCGTGCGATGCACCAGGCGGCTTGCCATCGACTTTTACACTGAATGGCACGGACACGCCCTTACTCGGCGGACTCATGATCAGATTGACGTCGCGCCCGTGAAAGCGGTACACGATGCTGCCGTTGGCTTCATTGAGTACGACGGGTCCGTCCTTGATCGTCCAGTTGCCACTTAGCGCCCACTGATTGAGTCCCAGTCGCGCCGGCACGCTGTAGTCCTTTGCCGTGTCCTCGGCGAGATCCGACGCGAATCCTTCGCCTTGCCGATATCCGAGATAGTTCTCCGGCGAGCGCAGCGTACCGTAATCGGCCGCTACCTCGAGCCCGCGCGGATTCACCTGGACCAGCTGCCCGTCGGTTTTCTTTCCCGCTTCATTGAGCAGGCGCTGAATGGTGCGCTCAGTGCCGTCGTAATTGCCCTCGCCGAAATGGTGGAACCGCAGTGTTCCGTTGGCGTCGGCGAGGTAGACTGCGGGCCAGTAGTTGTTGTCGAACGCGCGCCATATTCCGTAATCGCTGTCGACGGCGATCGGATAATTGACGTTCATCACCTTCGCCGCCCAGCGGATGTTGTCGATGTCCTTCTCGAACGGAAATTCCGGCGTGTGCGCACCAATCACCACGAGGCCAGCGTCCCGATACTTTTCGGCCCACGCGCGCACGTAAGGCAGCGTACGCGTCCAGTTGACGCAGGTGTACGTCCAGAAATCGACGAGCACCACTTTGCCGCGCAGCCCTTCGGGTGTGAGCGGAGGAGAGTTTAACCAGTCGGTCGCTCCACTCAGCGACGGCAGCGTACCTTCATTTACTAACGCAGCGCATGCCATTTGTTGTAGTGCCGACGCGATCACGCCGAGGCGGCTCGCCACCAGTGCACCAGCCGCCGTTCCGATTAATCGCCGTCGCTCCAGGTTGATTGATTCAGCCACGTCCAGCTCCCCGTGCGTTTCTACTGCGTGTTGCGCACTGATTTGAAGGCTTTGCGCAACTCTGACGCGAACAGCTCCGGCTGCTCCCACGCCGCAAAGTGTCCGCCTTTCGTGGTCTTGTTGTAGTAGGTCAGTTTCGGAAACGCGCGCTGTGCCCAACTCTGTGGCGGACGGAACGCATCTTCGCCAAAGACAGTTGTCGCAACTGGCACCGTTATCTCTGTCGTCTTCCAGGCTGAAGAAGAAAGCGCATTCTTGCCTTTGTTCTCCCAATACAGACGGCCCGACGACGCGGCGGTGTTCGTTAGCCAATACAGCGTGATGTTGTCGAGGACATCGTCTTTCGTGAGAGACTGCGTGGAATCATCTCCAAACTTCCACGCGGAGAAGCCCGGGTGCACCAGAATCCACGCCGCCAATCCGGCGGGCGAGTCAGCCTCTCCGTAGCCGAGGGTCTGCGGTCGCGCCGTCATCATCGCGAAGTACGTGAGGGCGCCGGTTGTCCTGCCCGCGGCGAGACCTTTGATCGCCGCACGCTCTTCTTCGGTTGCGTTCGCCGGGGGTATGCCGGTAGCGAGCGCAGCTTCGACGTCGGGCGGGATCACCTGAGCGAGGTTGATGTGGATACCGAGCAGTCCTGGAGGCGCCTGGCGACCCAGCTCGTCCGAGATCACGCTGCCCCAGTCCCCACCCTGCGCAACATAGCGCGTGTACCCAAGTCGCTGCATCAGCACTGCCCACGCGCGTGCGATGCGAGCGGGATCCCACCCGGCATCGGTTGGCTTACCCGAAAATCCGTAACCTGGTATGGACGGGATCACGACATCAAAAGCGTCCGCGGCAGTGCCGCCGTGTGCAGTTGGATTAACGAGAGGATCGATGATCTTGAGCTGCTCGATCACTGATCCCGGCCAGCCGTGCGTGATGATCAACGGCAACGCATTTTTTTCCTTCGACTTGACCTGGATGAACTGAACATCGACGCCATCGATGTTGGTGATGAAATTCGGATACGAGTTGAGTCTCGCTTCGACTTTACGCCAGTCGTATTTGGTGCCCCAGTACTGAACGAGCGCCTGAAGATTCGCCAGCTGTGCACCCTGCGAGCGATCGGGCACGGTTTCCTTATCCGGCCAGCGCGTTGCATCGATGCGGCGCTTCAGATCCATTAGTGCCTGGTCTGAGACGTGGATGGTGAAAGGCCGGATCGCGTCGCTCTGAATTGAAGTCGCCCGTTGCCTGACGGGGACTGAAGCGCCCGAGCCAGGATCCCCGGTTGGAATTGGCTGAGTGGATGTCATTGTCTGTGCCTCGCTTGATCTCGCCAGCAAGAGTGAACCGACAGCCGTGACGACTGCGGCCATGCAGCGCGTTTGTCTCATCATCGTAGTCTCCGCGTGTGTTGCTGCGTAGCGATTACTTCGCGGTCGCCGTTGCCGCTTTTTCGATCAACTTTGCAACAGCCTGCGGATGCGAGATGAACGCGACATGACTGGCATCGATCTCACTGGTCGTCGCGCCCATCCGTTTGGCATAGAAGCGCTCGAGATCCGGATTCAACGCGTGATCCTGGCGAGAAACCAGATACCACGATGGAATAGTCTTCCACGCGGGTGAGTCGATCGACGCACCGAACACCGAGTTGTGAACCGGCTTCTGTGTAGCACACACGACTGCTGCCGCACTTTCCGGCAGATCCGCGGCGAACACATCGTGAACCTTGTCGCAAGCGATGTAGAGGTAGCCGGCGGCGTCCGGTCTCAAGGCCGGGCCAAGATGACTCGGATACTTATCGGTCAACGGGCCGACCGGCTCATTCGCTTCCGGCGCGAACGCTGCCAGGTAGACGAGCGCTTTCACGTTCGGATTTCCCGATGCCGCGCCGCTGATCACAACGCCACCGTAAGAATGCCCGACCACTACTACCGGTCCCTTCTGCGCGTCGATGAGGCGCTTGGTGGTAGCGATGTCGTCCTGTAATGACGACAGAGGATTCTGAACTGCGACCACATGATAACCATCGTTCAGCAGCAGAGGGATGAGGCGCTCGAAACTGCTCGCATCGGCAAAGGCGCCGTGCACGAGCACGATTGTCGGCTTCGCCGCTGCACTTGCCGTGGTACTCGTCAACTTTGCCTTGGCGGCGGTTTGCGCTCCAGCACCCACGGCGCCGAGGAGGAGCAGACCGAGTGAGAATGCACCTGCTTTTTTGAGTGTCATTGTCGTCTCCGTTATGCCGTTCGTGTTTTCAATCCTAGTCCGCGCGGCTCGCTGTTGCCGAGCTCCTCAACGTTCTGAAGCCATCGCGCATCGCGGTAACGAAATACTCCGGCTGTTCCCACGCGGCGAAGTGAGTGCCTTTCGGGAATTTCTCGTAGTAGATCATCTTCGGATAAGCCTTTTCCGCCCAGGTCCTGGGCGCCGCGTAGATCTCATCCGGGAAGACCGTAACAACCACCGGAAGCTGAACGTTTCTTACGGAGAAGAACCCTGCCGGCTTCAGCGTATGGATGTTGTCCCAGTACAGTCGCGCGGATGAAATAGCGGTGTTCGTCAACCAGTACATCGTGACGTTGTCGAGGATGTCGTCGCGCGACAGTCCTTCGCGCTGTCCAGCGAAAATGCGCGCGATCATCTTCTGACTGGCGTCATCGTGATCGAGCATCCACGCGGCGAGACCGATCGGCGAATCCACTATTCCGTATAGCGTCTGCGGCCGAAGGTTCATCTCCTGGGCGTAGCCAAGGCCGTTCTTGTAGAAGAAAGCCAACTGATCCCATGCCCTCGATTCGTCAGGAGTGAGATCAGCAGGCTTCTGCTTACCGGCGCCGATCGCCGCGTCGATCGCGGCCGGCACTGTCGCCGCCATGTTGGTGGAAATACCCAACAGTCCGCGAGGCGTCTGCAGCGCCATGTTCTCCGTCACGGCATTTCCCCAGTCACCGCCCTGCGCCACGTACTTCGTGTAGCCGAGGTTCTGCATTAGCGTCGCCCACGCCTTTGCGATGCGTACCGGATTCCAGCCGGGAGCTGTCGGCTTGCCTGAAAAACCGTAGCCGGGAAGCGACGGAATCACTACGTCAAAAGCGTCAGCCGCGGTGCCGCCGTACTTGGTGGGGTTGGTGAGTGGATCGATGACTTTCATCTGCTCGATGAACGAGCCGGGCCAGCCGTGCGTGATGATAATCGGCAGCGCGTTCTTTTCTTTCGACTTGACGTGGATGAAGTGGATGTCGAGGCCATCGATATTCGTTAAGAAATTCGGGTACGAGTTGATCCTTGCTTCCGCTTTACGCCAGTCGTATTCGTTTGCCCAGTAGTTCGCCAACGCCTGCATCGTCGCCAGTTGAACACCTTGCGTATCATCAGCGACTGTCTCTCTCTCGGGCCATTTGGTCGCCTTGATGCGACGACGTAAATCGACGAGCTGCTCTTCGGGAACGCTCACGCGAAACGGACGAATGTCGCTCCTCGTGCTTGTCGTTTGCGTTGAAACTTCAGTGATTGGTTGAGTCATAGCCTCTAACCTCCTGGAAAAGGCGAGAAGACCGAGCTGCCCTGCAGCAACGGTTGCGGCGGCAGAGCCAAGAAAACGACGGCGATCAAGATCGGGCGTTTTTGACATGAGGCAGGCCTCCGCGCAGGCGCATGGATGCACCCGGGAGTACGCCGGCCGCCAGGAAACTGAAAGGAGCGTTAGAAGGGTGCCGCGGCCGACCGCTCTATTGGAATGGTGAAGCTGAACCTTGTTCAGCTTCCGACACGAATGAACGAACCCGATCTGCGACCCAATCGACTCGTGCAATCAGCGGCTCGCGGATCGTGACACGAGTCCATTTCTCGCTCACCACCCACAGACGTGCTGCCATCAGCGGGTCCCTCGCCCATGGCCTGACACCACTCGCCCCGGGAAAATCAGCCGGCACCGCTTCGGCGATGTCGCAGTTTTCGCAGTAGACGCCGCCCATGCCGCTGAGCTGCGGGCTCGTCGCGCACCAGATGCTGGTTGCCGCACCTTGCTCGGCGGACTTGAGTGGCTCGATTCCCTCCGCCGCGCTAATGGCCCGGCGAACCTCATCTTCGGGCATGAAGCGCATTAGCTCCGTTACCACCGCTCCGGGATGAACCGAAAACGCGCGAATGCCATCCGGCGCACCACGAACATCGAGAGCGAGCGCGAACAGAGCGTTTGCGGTTTTCGATTGGCCGTACGCGATCCACTTGTCGTAAGGACGCCGCTCGAAATTCGGATCGTCGAAGTCGAACGCGGAAGCACGGTGACCTCGCGAGGACAGCGCAACAACGCGTGCGCCGCCCGCCTTCTGCAGCGCCGGCCAGAGCCGCGCCGTGAGCTGAAAGTGACCGAGGTGGTTGGTGGCGAGCTGCGACTCGAATCCGCGAGCGTCTCTCGTCAGCGGCGGCGCCATGATGCCGGCGTTGTTGATGAGAATGTGCAGAGGACGTCCCGAGATGAGGAAACGGCTGGCGAACGCGTCGATCGATTCCGGATCGATGAGGTCGAGACTCTCGACCTCGACGCGATCGAACCCCGCCAATGCTGCGCGCGCTTTGTCAGGGGTTCGCGCCGGAACGATCACCGTGGCACCTGCGTCCGCAAGAGCGCGCGTGGTCTCCAGGCCCACGCCGCTGTAACCACCCGTCACTATCGCAGTGACACCATCGAGCCGGCGGCCGCCAATCACTTCGCGCGCGGTCGTCGTCGCGCTGTAACCGGAATGAATCGGAGCTTGTTTCGTTGTCATGAGTCACCCGATACCCGTACCCGCTTCCCGTTTCCCGATACCCGCTTCCCGCTTCCCGCCTCCCGCTTCCCGCTACTTCCTCCCGTCCACAATCGCGCGCGCCAATACATCCGCGTCGACCTGCGGCAGGACGTCGAGTCGCGTAAGCGGCTTGTACGTGCTGCGCACGACGAGTGCGGCGTAGCTCGAGCCGGTGTGCGTCCACGTCTGCCACTTGTTGTCGGCGTTAATGGGCTGCATCGCGAACGGGGTCGGCTGGATGTACCACGCGTCCGCGCGAGCGTAGACAATCACTCGATAGTCGCTGGCGACCGGCGTGCGCACTATTCCGGCAATTGTGTCGCGCGTGTCCGGCCCGCCCGCGGGATCATATCTCGGAATCCGCGTTACCGTTAACTCCGGTACCGGAGCCGTCTCCCTCGACGCGTGCGGCTGTGTGTCGACGTTCACATCCAGCGCGCTCTCGGCGACCTTGTCATTGTCGCGCCAGACCTCCACCCAGATCCGGTCGCGCGCTGCATTTGCCGCAAAAGTGAACTGCGTCTTCGGTTCATAGGATTGCTGCGGATCGAAATCGCCGTCGACTGAGAACCACTTGTAACGCAATCCTGTTTGTGGCCCGAGCACCGTCGCCTGAACTTCGATTTGACGTGGGTCGTATGCCTGCGGCCGGTGCGTCTCGAGCTGGACGAGGACATCTCTCTGCGCAGCACAAGCAGTGATCAGTCCGAAAAGACACGCCATCACGGCCGTGTTCCGTCGTGCGTCAGTCATGCTTCAACCCGTTCAGGTGCGATAACGGATAGCTGGCGATGCGCTCGCCCGGCCGGAACTCGCGGCCGAGAAATTTTCTCCGCCGCTCGATCCACACGGTTCCATTCTGATCGTCAATCGTGCCTGGACGGCCGTTTCGGGTGAGGCGCATCTCCGCGCGCACCGATCCGTCGGCCCCGCCGTAGGAGACGACATCAGCGCTACGATTCGACCAGAATTCCGACTCGAGCTGGGCTTTGAACGCGTCAGGCCGATCCGTGTCGAGGCTAACCCACAGGAAGTACGGAGACGGAGAACCGGGAGCAACGACCCGCGGTGCATCAGGCGGCCGCAGCACATTGCGCAGGTCTGGCAGAGCGAGCACCATCACGACGGTCACCGCGAGGCCGAGCATGTTCGCCACCAGCTGTGATTTGCTCGTGAATTCTCCGACCGCCATCACTGATTGCGCAGCGTGGCGGCATCGATGGCTACGCAGCTTTGGTTTCGTCGACGCGAAGCCGAGCACCATGCCGGGGTTTGGCAGCGCGGGCCCTACCCTTCTCGCGGTCGTCGCGATTTTCTCGATTGCGCTTTGCTTTGCCTCGGCCTGCCACGGAGTAAGCACGTGAGTGATGCCCGGATTGCGCAGACACGCGCGAATCTTTGGCTCGAGCACCACGTGCTCCACGCTTCCGTCGGCATCGACAATACCCGTCGCCGCCCATGTGCGCGATGCGCCACGGAGTCGGCGGAAGAACGTTGCCCATAGCCACGACCGGCTGGCGACCAGCGGATGCGATCTGTACGTGGCAAGAAGACTATTCAGACAGAAGGCGAGTCCCGCTGATCCCCCGTGCACCGACAGACCATCGGTCATGCGAAGATGCAGTTGGCGTTGTTCAGTCCGCGTTCTCAGCGCTCGTCCAGTTCGCAACGCGCTAAACGCAAGCGCACTTGCCACGCCCACGCCCGTCATCACGAGCACAAACCAGAGCGTAAAGAGAATCGCCGCGAACGTCACGAGACGCGTGCCTGGATCCGGACCAATGAGCAGGCGAACGATCAACCCGACCACTGCCAGCCAGCCGGCGAGAAGAAGAATTCGCAGATACCGCGGATAAGGGCGAGCTCCTGTAACCAGCCAGAGACCGAGAAAGACGATCAGGCCTTTGCCGTCGAGCAGACTCATTGCCGCTCGACGCGCAGTATTTAGCTCACCGCCATCGGTGTGAAATCCGTCGGAGACGATCGAGGCAGCCGCAGCATCCTCGTCGAGTGGAAGCGCAACCGCTTCGACGCGCCGCACATCCCCAGGCTCGCCGGCGCTTTCTTCATCGAGTACGATCGCCGCGATCCCGGGCGAAGCGTAAGTCGTGCGGTATTTGTCGAATGCTGTCCACTTGTCGAACGGCGCAACGCGCGACAACTGCGCCAGCACATAGCGCGCGGGGAGCATCTCATCTCGCCAACGCGCTTCCTTCGCCCATTGACGCGCCAGCCAGCAAACGAAGCGTCGCTGCTCGAAGACACTGCTGCCTGTGACGTCGATCTCACTGCGATCGCTTTCGGACGAGTCATGTCGATACCACTCGTCCCAATAACTGGCGATGCCCTGCAGCGGACTGCGCAGCAGCGCCCCGGAGCGAAACCCTTCGGTGCTCCAGTGCCAGAAAGTCCAGAACCAGACGAAAGACACTCTTTTTCAGATCAGTCGGCTTAGTTCGTCTCGAACCCAGGGCGGAGGATGAACCGGAACGGCATCGGATCCGTCACCTTGAGCGATTCCCACGCTGCGGCGAGCTCCGTCGGCAGCTCCACGTCGACGCGATACTCATCGTCGCCGGATCGATCCGCGGACGCCAACAGAATCGGCCGCAACCCATTCTCTGATACGAAGGTTACTTCAAAAGTGCTATCGTTTCGCGGAACGGGAGCGAGCTGGAAACGCAGACGGAGCCGGCCGTCGCGCACACTCATATATAGTATGCGTGCCGGAGCCTCCTGATCGCCGTCATTGTCCCGACTGATCAGCGCCGCCACCGGATGGCCGCTGTGGCCGTGAGGCGGATGCGCCATCGCGTAGCCAAAGGAGAGTTGGATTGCGGTGAGACGACGCACACTGGCAGCGAATCGGTCGGGCCACAGTTCCCACCACGGCTGCGCCAGCTTCAACAGGTGAACGCCGGACGGAGCCGGTGGAGCTTCGGACTCGGCGCGTTGGCGACGCCACTGAAGGAGCTGTTCGATGTTTGTCGCCTTTCTCATCGCTCCTCCCCGTGACGGATGTAATCGCGGTCACCGAGGTTGACTTTCATTTGGCGAATCGCTTCGCGGATCCAGCCAGTTATTGCCTGTTCAGTACGGTCGTAGCGATGCCCGATTTCTGCCGCCGATTCTCCACCAATAAAACGCGAGATCAGAACGTCGCGTAGTCGGGGCTCGAGTCGCGACAGCGCGTCGTCGAGATCCATCTCCAGCAGCATTTGATCATCCGCTGAAAGAGTGTGCGGGTCGGCGACAAAATTGCCGAGCGCGATCGATTCATCGCCGTCGTCCAGGCTCGCCGAGTCCAGTGACGCCATCCGATTGTCGGCGATGGGTCCGGCGCGAACAGCAGCGCGATTGGAGTCGCGCCACAGGTTGGTGGCAATCGTCATGATGTACGCGTGAAAATTTCCATCCGGCTGCAGAGACGAGCGCGCACGCAGCACACGCAGCCAGGCTTCCTGGGCCAGGTCGCGCGCGCTCTCACCGTCGAGAGTGAGCATCCGACAACGTGCGTACAATGGTTTCCAGTAACGATCGACGAGCGCATTCAACGCGTCTTCGTTGGCGGGCTCGCGTCGAACAGCGTTGATCAGCCATGCATCGGGCCATGTCGACTCGTTGCTTTGCCGCGGCGATGAATGGTCGTGGAACGGCGCCGGACGCGCGACGGTTGGATGGTTCTCGAGATGATCCATCAGTCGCAAACCATCACGGCGTGAGCCCGCGTGGGCTTGTGTACACACAGTCGCCAACAGCAAAGCGCTCATGTTTGGTGATACGTTTCAGCAGGAAAAGCTGAAAACGCGTGACGTCCGCCATTAAGCCAAGCTCTGCCGCGACGAATTCCATGGCGTTCCTCTAAGCGTAAAGACCTACCCCCGCCCTGAAGTGACGTCAAGGGATAACTGGCCGGACTACGTGTAAAGATTCAGCGAAGCGACAGACGTTTTTTTTGGCGCCGCATTCATGACGGCACGTGACCTACACGCGAAGACCTCTGTAGGCGTTTCGACTACAGAGGTCTCCTCGAATTTGCTGCTTCTCGCTGTTTCTGATTTCTATGCGCGTGCGGGGCTGCCGAACGAGTTCTTGACGTCGCGCTGGAATCCGACCATGCGGCCCGCGGCGATGAACAGAACCACGGCGCTGACGAGCGCGAAACTGGCGATCACAGCGAGCAGACTGGCGAGAGTGGCCTGAGGGTTCATGAATGCGAATACACCACCCGCGATCGCGACCAGCCCGAAAGCCATCGTCCAACCCCACGAGACACCCATGCTGCGCTCCTGCCACGCGATGTACACAGCGATGAGTCCGGTGACCGTCAGCCAGTAAGAAGTCCAAACGACCGCAAACGAGAGTGACAATCCGGGGAAGTAATACAGTGCTGCGATGCCGAAAGCCACGCTGACGATTCCGGCAAGCAGAATGACCCACCAGTGCGGAACTAGGCCACGCAGGCTGAACGAACGGACGATATTGGTCATCCCGTCAAACAGCGCCCACAGCGCGATCACGAGCGCCAGCGCCGCGACGGAATCCATCGGCCGGACAAGGATGGCGATCCCCACCCCCAGCGCCAGAAGGCCTCTAAGAATGATTGCCCATTTTGTCTGATTGTAGACCTGCTGGATTTCTGGCATGACCGCTCCTTGTAATGGGCCGCGTTACGGCCGTGACGTGGGACGAATACGAGTACGTAGGCGCCAAAAAAACTGAAAACGCGCACTGCTGGCCGGCCCTTTCAGCTTTCGCGACCTGGTCGTACTCAGAGTGATGCTCAGAATCGGCAGTTCAATCGGCAATCCATTTGATGGAGGGCAACATGAGCGCAAACGAGAAGTTCCAGGCGGATCTGCAACAGACCAAGGCGGATTTCTCACAGCTGAAGTCCGAAACTGAACGCAAGGCGGGCGAAGCGAAGGCGAAGATCGGAGCCCAGCTCGAGACGGAGCGGGCCAAGGACGAGGCCGTTTTTCGCGCCGCGAACGAAAAGGATGAGGCCTTTTACCGGAAAGAGCGCGACAAGGACCAAGCCGTTTTTCGCGCTGCGCAAGCCGACGTGAAGGGCGGGTATGAAAAACTTCAGGCGCAACGCGCGCAGCTGAAGGCGACGATCAGCACCAAGACAGGCGAAGCGCGGGCGAGAATGCAGGCCGAGCTCGATGGTATCGACGCGGCGATCGCGGCCGGTGACGCGGCGAGGGACGCCGTAGTTCAGGAGTACTACGACAAGCGAGACGCAGGAGAGGTTGGGCTCAATTAACACTACGCGAGCCGCGCCTAATATGTCGATCGCGTCCGTCGTGCAGCCCGCGTTCGTGCACCATTTCGGTCGCGTGATGAACTGGGCGCTGATCGCGGTCGTACTCGTCATCGCCATCATCGGGTTCCTTTTCCTCACGCGAGGCACCGCGGTGCGGCGCGTGCGCGGTGTTGGCGTTGACGGTGCACCTGTTTCGCCCGGCGAGAGCGCGTTCCCGATCTCACTATCGATGCTAACCGGCTCCGAGCTACTTCCCGGGAACCAGGTCGAGCTGGTGCTGGACGGCGGTGTTTTCCCGCGACTTTGGGAGGATCTCCGCGCCGCCAAGGTCGCGATCACCATCCAGATGTATTACGCGCTGGCGGGCGAGGTGACCGAGACCCTGGCGGAGATTCTCATCGAGCGAGCGCGGGCGGGTGTTGGTGTCTATGTGCTGTACGACGCTTTCGGTGCCAAGGCACTGGGAGGCGCGTACGCCAAGCGGCTACGTGAAGCGGGAGTGCAGATCGTTCCGTTCCGCCCGCTTAGCCCTCGCAACCTGTGGGTAATCCAGAACAGGGCTCACATCAGGGGAGTCGTTATCGACTGGGAAGTTGGTTGGACCGGTGGCTTTGGCTTTGACGACAAATGGCTAGGTGAGAAAAGGCCGGGGACCGGATGGCGCGACACAGCCGTGCGAATAAAAGGACCCGCCGTAATGCACCTGCTCGAGGCGGCCACCGCCGGCTGGGCGGAAGCAACCGGCGATCTCTTTACCGGTCGCTTTCTTCAAGCACCGGTGGACTGTGGTGTTTCATCCGCGGCTTTGCTCTACACTGCACCGACGCTTGGCAGCACACCCGCTGAACGGTATCTGGCGATCTCCATCGCCGGCGCGAAACGCAGTCTCTACATCACCAACGCCTACTTCGCACCCGACAAGAACTTCGTCGAGCTGCTCGTCGACGCCGCCCGCCGAGGTGTCGATGTCCAGTTGCTGGTTGGCGGCCCAAAGACCGATGTGCGCGTTGCGCGCCTTGCCGCGCACGGACGCTACGACGCGCTGCTCGCTGCCGGTGTGCGAATCTTCGAATACGAGCCAACAACGCTGCACGCCAAAACCCTGGTCGTCGACGGCATCTGGTCGAGTGTGGGAACGATGAATTTCGACAATCGTTCACTGGCGCTCAACGACGAAGCGACGCTGATGGTTCTCGACCCTGGGTTTGGACAGCAGATGGAAACCCTATTCAAAAACGACTTGCGTCAGTCGAAGGCGGTCGACTACGCCGAGTTTCGTCGGCGCCCGGTAACAGAGCACGTCAAGGAGTGGGCGGCCAACCAAATCACGCGCGTGCTCTGACTGACTATGGCGCCGACAGCTCACTACGACACCGATACCGTCATGATGCCCGCGACTCCGGCGTTGCCCGACACGAAGCCAGGTGCGCGCATTCTCGTTTTGAGCGTCGCTCTGCTCGTGGCGATTGCACTCGCCCCATTGGCGGTGGGGTTGGCGAGCGCACTCGTACTTTATGAGCTCTTCTCCCAACCATACACGCGACTCACGCGGCGAGTGCGGCCTGGGCTTGCGGCTACACTCATCGTCCTGCTGGCCGTTGGCCTCGTTGTCGTTCCGCTTGTATGGCTTGGCATTCATGTTGGGAGTCGTCTGCCGAATGTTCTGACGACTCTTACAGCAGTTCGCGCGCAGAACACTGACGGATCGGCGACCGGACTGATTGCCAGGTTTCAGACGCAAATCGCCTCGGTTGTGAGCTCTGTGGGTGGCAGTCTTCCGGGCGCTTTTCTCTCGTTGGCGCGCAGCTCGGTGTGGGCGATAGTGAACTGGTCAATCGCGGTGCTCGGCCTCTTCTATCTGCTTGGGTCAGCGCCAAAGCTGTGGCCGAGATTTGCTCGGCTGCTGCCGTTCTCCAGCGC
>DASUZC010000245.1:0-20603 GCA_036377095.1 Gemmatimonadaceae bacterium | reverse complement strand
GTCATTCGCGAAATCGGTGTCGAGGCCGGCGGCTGCAACATCCAATTCGCCATCAATCCCGAAGACGGCGAGATGCTGGTGATCGAGATGAACCCGCGGGTGTCGCGCTCTTCGGCGCTGGCGTCGAAGGCGACTGGATTCCCGATCGCGCGCATCGGAACCAAGCTGGCGGTGGGATATCGCCTCGACGAGATCCCCAACGACATCACCGGCACCACTCCGGCTTCGTTCGAGCCGGTGCTGGATTACGTGGTTGTGAAATGTCCGCGTTTTGCGTTCGAGAAATTCCGCGCCGCCAACCCGCGCCTCACCACCCAGATGAAATCCGTCGGCGAGTCGATGGCGATCGGGCGCACGTTCAAGGAAGCATTCCAGAAGGCGATCCGCGCGCTGGAGATCGGCCGGCCAGGCTGGACAACGGCTTCGCTCGCCGACGATCGACTCGCCGATGCCTCGCTCGCGACTCTGCGCGCCGAGCTGCGGCAGGCGACACCGGAGCGGATCTTCCAGGTGAAGCGCGCGCTCGAAGCAGGTATGTCGATCGATGAAGTCTATGAGCTGACCTGCATCGATCGCTGGTTCCTGGCGCAGATGCAGGAGCTGCTCGACGCCGAGCGCACGTACGCGGAACTGACAACGATCGACAGGGATGTCCTCTGGCGAATGAAACGAATGGGCTTCGCCGACAAACAGCTGGCCGAGCTGCGCGGAGAAACCGAAAAGGCCGCTCGCACGCGTCGAATCGACTTCGGCATCACGCCGGCCTACAAAATGGTGGACACCTGCGCCGGAGAGTTTCCGTCGGCGACGCCGTATCTCTACAGCAGCTACGACGAAGAGAGCGAAGCACCGAGGACGGGTAAGAAGTCGGTCGTCATACTCGGCAGCGGACCCAATCGTATCGGTCAGGGAGTCGAGTTCGATTACTGCTGCGTGCGAGCGGCGCTCGCGCTGCGCGAACAGGGATACGAGACGATCATGATCAACTCCAATCCCGAGACAGTCTCGACCGACTTCGACATCTCCGACAAGCTTTACTTCGAGCCGCTCACCCTCGAGCACGTGCTGGACATCGTCGAGCGCGAGCAGCCACTGGGTGTGATCGTGCAGCTCGGCGGACAGACTCCGCTCAAGCTCACCAATGGTCTCGCTGAGGCCGGGGTCAACATACTCGGCACGCAGCCAGACTCGATTGATATCGCCGAAGACCGGCGTCGCTTCGACGCAATTGCGCGACGTCTCGGTATCCGGCAGCCGGAGAACGGAACGGCTACCAGTCTCCAGGAAGCGATCGATGCCGCGAACCGCATTGGGTATCCGGTGCTCGTCCGCCCGTCGTACGTTCTCGGCGGCCGGGCGATGGAGATTGTCTACGACGAGACGTCGCTCAAGCAGTACTTCGAGCGCGCCGCGCGCGTCTCCGAGGATAAACCGGTTCTGATCGATCGATTCCTCGAGGATGCATTCGAGGCTGACGTTGACGCGATCTGCGATGGCGAGCGAGTTGTGATCGGCGGTGTGATGCAGCACATCGAGGACGCCGGCATCCACTCAGGCGATTCAGCGTGCGTGCTCCCGCCGTACCTGATCGACGAAGAGGACATCCAGGAGATGCGTGAGCACACCGTCGAGCTGGCCAAAGCGCTCAACGTCGTCGGTCTGATCAACGTTCAGTACGCGATCAAGGATGGAAAAGTCTATGTGCTGGAGGTGAATCCCCGCGGCAGCCGCACGGTGCCATTCGTCTCCAAGGCGATCGGCGTTCCGCTGGCGGCCTACGCCGCGCGCGTGATGCTGGGCGAGTCACTCGACGATATCGGTTTCGTGGAAGAGGTTGCGCCGGCGTATATCTCCGTCAAGGAAGCGGTTTTCCCGTTCAACAAGTTCCGTGAGTTCGATCCAATCCTCGGACCGGAGATGCGATCGACCGGAGAAGTGATGGGAATCTCCGACTCGTTCGGCAGCGCCTTCTTCAAGGCGCAACTGGCGGCGGACAACATTCTACCGACGCAGGGCGCGATCTTCATCACGGTCAACGATTCGGACAAGAAAGGTGTGACGCCAATCGCGCGTCGCTTTTATGAGATGGGCTTCCGGTTGGTGGCGACAGCGGGCACGGCAAAGTACCTGCGCGCGCGCGGCATCCCTGCGGAGGGCGTGCTCAAGATCTTCGAGGGCCGGCCGAACGGAGTCGACCTGATGCTCAACGGCGAGATCAACCTTTTGATCAACACGCCGCTGGGGAAGGAATCGCAGCGCGACGACTACACCATGCGGCAGGCAGCGATCGCGAATCATGTGGCGTACACGACGACGCTATCGGCGGCGAATGCGGCGTGCGATGCCATCCTTTCGCTCCGCTCGCGTCCGCCGGCAGTGCTGTCGCTCCAGGAGTGGCACGCACGCATTCCCAGGGAAGCCGGCGTCTAGAATGGCCAAGCCATTCATCCACGAATCTGCTTACGTCGATGATGGCGCGCAGATCGGTGACGACACCAAAGTCTGGCACTTCTGTCACGTCCTGGGCGGGGCGGTAATCGGCCAACGCTGCTCGCTCGGCCAGAACGTCGTGGTGATGAACGGCGTGAGAATTGGCAACAACGTCAAGATCCAGAACAATGTCTCCGTGTATGAGGGCGTGGTTCTGGAGGACGATGTTTTCTGCGGGCCGTCGATGGTTTTCACCAACGTCATCAATCCGCGCAGTCACATCTCGCGCAAGAAAGAGTACAAGCCGACTCTGGTGCGGCGCGGCGCAACGATTGGCGCCAACGCCACCATCATTTGCGGAGTCACGCTCGACGAATACTCGTTTATCGGGGCGGGAAGCGTCATCACGAAAGACGTCGCTGCATACGCGCTGATGGTCGGCGTCCCGGCACGCAGAGTCGGCTGGATGTGTCAGTGCGGAGAGCGCCTGCCCGACAAGAAGCCGGAGGAGTGCAAGGCCTGCGGTACTCGCTACAAGGCGGAAGGAGATCGGTTGAGGAGAGCGTCCTAGGTGAGCAAGGAAAAGACATTCCGCATCGCATTGGCTGGGTGCGGCCGCATCAGCAAGAACCACTTCGACGCCATCGAGCAGATCGACGGGTTGGAGCTGGTTGCCGTCTGCGATGCCGACCCGCTACGCGCCGAACAGGCAGCGACTGAGCGTGGAGTCGCCTGCTTCACCTCGTATGAGAAAATGCTTCACGACGCAAAGGCCGATGTGATCACCATCGCGACGCCGTCAGGTCTGCACGCCGATCAGGGAGTCGCGGCAGCGCAGGCCGGTAAGCACGTAGTGATGGAAAAGCCGATGGCGATATCGCTAACGGGTGCCGACGCACTCGTGCAGGCGTGCGACAAGGCGGGCGTGCAGCTCTTTGTGGTAAAGCAGAACCGGCTCAATCCTCCGGTCCAACTACTGAAGCGGGCAATCGACAAGAACCGCTTCGGACGCGTTTACATGGCGAGCTGCACGGTTCACTGGGCACGGCCGCAGGAGTACTACGACCAGGCTCCATGGCGCGGCACCTGGGAATTCGACGGCGGAGCATTCATGAATCAGGCGTCGCATTACGTGGATCTGATTCAGTGGCTGATGGGACCGGTTGAGAGCGTGATGGCGAAGACGGCGACGCTGGCGCGGCGGATCGAAACCGAAGATACGGGCGTGGCAATACTCAAGTTCAGATCAGGGGCGTTGGGCTCGATCGAGGTCACAATGCTCGCCTATCCGCGCAATCTCGAGGGGTCGATCACCATCCTTGGCGAAAAGGGCTCGGTGAAGATCGGTGGAACGGCGGTGAACAAGGTGGATTTCTGGCAGTTCGCCGAATACGACGACGACGACAAGCTGATAGAGGCGGTCGAAACCAATCCGCCCAACGTCTACGGTCTCGGGCACCAGGGCTACTATAGGAACGTCCTGTCGGTACTCCGGGGGGAGGCCAAACCGGACACGGACGGCAGGGCCGGCCGGAAGTCCCTGGAGCTGATTCTGGGCATCTACGAATCGGCTAAAACGGGCCGCGAGGTCCCCCTGCCACTTCGGGCACAAGTCTGAGGCGGAAAGTTGTATCTTTAACGGCTTCAAGCACATAGTCGGCGCAGAGAAGGCATTCAAACGGCGTAGCTTCATAGCTTTGACCCCGATTTCCTGACCAATGGCAGTCCCTCTTTTAGACCTTAAAGCACAGTACGCGACCATCCGCGACTCGGTGATCAACGCCATGTCGAAGGTGATGGACGAGCAGGCCTTTATCCTCGGCGAGCCGGTGGAGCGGCTGGAGCGCGAGGTAGCGCAGCTCACGCACACGCGTCATGCGATTGGTGTCGCCAACGGCACGGATGCTCTGCTGCTTAGTCTGCGGGCGTTAAACGTTGGCGGAGGCGACGAAGTCATCACGACGCCGTTCACTTTCTTCGCCACCGCCGGCGCTGTGCACAACGTTGGCGCGCGGCCGGTATTCGTCGACATCGAGCCGGACACTTTCAACATCTCGACTGATGCGATCGGCGCGGCGCTCAAACCGTCCACCAAAGCGATCATTCCGGTCGATCTATTCGGGCAGATGGCGCCGATCGAAGAGATCATGGATGTCGCGGGCGACGTCCCCGTAATCGAAGACGCGGCACAGGCCATCGGTGCACGCCGCAAGATCGATGGCAAGTGGGTGATGGCAGGAGAGGCCGCCACCGTCGGCACCTTCAGCTTTTTCCCCTCGAAGAATCTGGGCGGATTCGGCGACGGCGGGATGGTGGTGACTCAGCATGACGAGATCGCCAAACGCGTGCGGCGGCTTCGCGTACACGGCGGTATGAAGACCTACTATCACGAGGAAGTCGGGTTCAACAGCCGGCTCGATTCACTGCAGGCCGCCATTCTGGCGGCGAAAATGCCAAGCCTCGCTTCCTGGAGTGCAGCACGCAGAAAGAACGCCGCGTACTACAACGCGGCTTTCGCCGATCTCGACGACGTTCGCACACCGACGATCGATCCCGCCAATGAATCGATCTATAACCAGTACACGCTGCGCGTGGCCAAGCGCGATGGTCTGCAGGGTCATTTGAAGGACAAGCAGATCGGCACGGCGGTCTACTATCCGCTTTCGCTCCACCTTCAGCCGTGCTTCGAGTATCTGGGCTACAAGCGCGGCGCGTTTCCTGAGAGCGAGAAGGCGAGTCAGGAAGCGATTTCGCTGCCGATCTATCCTGAGCTTGTACAATCGCAGCTCGATGAAGTCATCGATGGAGTACGCGGCTTTTACGGCCGCTGACACAAGGTCCTTTTCACACACTCACCCGCAGAGCGAACAGTGCAATTAAAAGATCAACTCATTTCGAAGATCGAGAACAGAACGGCGTGCATCGGTGTCGTCGGACTCGGGTACGTCGGACTCCCGCTGGCTCTGGAGTTTGCGAAGGCCGGCTTCAAAGTCATCGGCTACGATGTCAGCGAGCGAGTGGTGAAGAGCTTGATGGCGGGCAAGTCGCACATTCAGGACGTGTCCGACGAAGAGGTGGGGCGCCTGGTGAAAGCGGGAAAGTTCGAGGCGACGGCTGATGAGAGGCGCATGCAGGAGATGGATGCAATCTCCGTCGCCGTACCGACGCCGCTCTCGAAGACTCGCGATCCCGACATGGCATTCGTCATCGCCGCATCGGATGCAATCGGCAGGAACTGTCGTCCGGGAATCGTGGTCATTCTCGAGAGCACGACATATCCGGGCACAACTCGCGAGATGCTACAGCCGAAGCTCGAGGCTGCCGGTCTGATCGTCGGCGAGGATGTCTTTGTAGCGTTCAGCCCGGAGCGTGTCGATCCAGGCAACCCGGTGTGGAACACCAAGAATACGCCAAAGATCGTTGGTGGAATCACCCCGAACTGCACCGAAGTCGCGGCTGCGCTCTACGGCAGCTGCCTCGATACACTCGTGCCGGTTTCGACCTGCGAGACGGCGGAGCTGGTGAAGCTCCTGGAGAACACCTTTCGTGCGGTGAACATCGGCCTCGTAAACGAGATGGCGATCGTATGTGACAAACTCGGGGTGAACATCTGGGAAGTCATCGATGCCGCCGGGACGAAGCCGTTCGGGTTCATGAAATTCACGCCGGGCCCCGGCATCGGCGGGCACTGCATCCCGCTCGATCCGCACTACCTTGCGTGGAAGATGCGCACCCTCAACTACAAGACGCGTTTCATCGATCTCGCCAGCGAGATCAACAGCGAGATGCCCGCTGTTGTCGTCCGCAAAGTCGCACAGGCTCTAAACGAAGAGCGGAAAGCGGTGAACGGGAGCAAGGTGTTGGTGCTCGGCGTGGCGTACAAGAAGGACATCAACGACATGCGCGAAAGTCCTGCGCTCGACGTGATGAGGCTGCTGGAGCAGCAAGGCGCGGACGTTCGTTACCATGATCCGTACGTGCCGAAGTTTCGGGAAGACGGACACGAGCACTCGAGTGTCCCGCTCACCGACGACGAGCTGTCGAAGGCAGACGCCGTCGTCATTGTCACCGATCACACGAAGGTCGATTATCAACGCGTCGTTCACCTCGCGAAGGTTGTGGTGGATACCCGCAACGCCACCGCCAAGTTGGCGAAAGGCAAGGGCAGAATTGTCTCGCTTGCTTCGGCTGGATCGTACGCGACGGCATAGCGGATGAACCCGCTTTGTCGCAGAGGGTAATAACAATCGGATGTTCAACAAAAAATCATTATGGCTGGCGCTGCTGCTATTCGCGGCCCCGCTGGCTTGCAAGCCTGCTTTCAACGTCAAGCTCTACCCCGATCCCGATAAGCTTTGGCAGGTCGCCCAGGCTGAGTACAAGGCCGGTCGGTTCGACAACGCGGCAAAAGCGTTCGAGCAGCTGACACTGCAACTGCCCGCGCGCGATCCTCGACTGCCGCTGTCGTACTACTACATGGCTCAGTCGCAGACCAAGAACGGGGAGTATTTGCTGGCGGCGGGGACCTACAATCGTCTGATCGACGCGTTTCCTCAGGACACGCTCGTCGACGACGCGTTCTTCCTCTCGGGCAAGGCTTACGAGCACGAGTGGCGCCGGCCGCAGCTGGATCCGACGTACGGGAAATCGGCCCTCACCGCGTATGAATCGCTTCTGGCGAGCTTCCCGGATTCACCTTTCGCGCCGCGCGCGAAGAATTCGCTGGCGAAGCTCGATGAGTGGTTCGCGGAGAAGGACTACGATACGGGTTACCTGTATTTGAAGCGGAAAGCGTTCGACTCCGCGATCATTTATTTCAAGGATGTAATCCGGCTGCATCCGAATGCGCCCAAGACCCGTGACGCGTATCTACGTCTACTTGAGGCGTACCGCACCATCAAATACACCGAGGATGCGCGCGACCTCTGCGATGCGATGCGAAAGGCGTATCCGAATGACCGCGACGTGAGCAAGGAGTGTGGTCCCGCGCCGGCGACGCCGGCGGCGTAGCGTGCGGATCGGGATCCTCGGAGGCACGTTCGATCCGCCTCATATCGGGCACCTGCTGCTCGCTTCGGATGCCCGCGAGTCAATAGCTCTCGATCGACTGATCTTCGTGCCCGCCGGCTCCCAACCTTTCAAGGTGAACAATCCGCCGGTCGCTTCAGGGCAGGATCGTCTGGAAATGGTGCGGCTCGCCGTCGCTGACGACGCGTATTACACCGTCGATGACACTGAAATTCAACGTAAGGGGTTATCTTTCACAGTCGAGACGCTCGAGCATCTGGCGGGCCGGTTTCCCTCGGCAAAGCTCTTTTTTCTGTTGGGGCAGGACGCGCTCGCGATGTTCAATCAATGGAAGAATCCGGAGCGCATTCGTGAGCTGGCGACGCTGGCTGTGATGGGGAGAGGGAAGGGGGAGGAGGGAAGGGGGAAGGGGGAATCGCGAACCGAGAATGCCTCTCCTTCGGGTGTGATAAGTGTTTCGACGCGTCGCGTTGACGTGTCTTCAACGGAAATTCGGGAGCGCCTACGCGCCGAGAAATCGATAAAAGGGTTCGTGCCGGAGAGTGTCGAGCGCTTCATCGAAGCGCGTGGTCTGTACAAGTAATGGAGTGCGGCTGAGGTGAACGGGTAGATGCTGGCAAATCTTTTGGGCAATGTGTTCGGGACTCGACACGATCGTGAGCGCAAGCGTGTGCAGCCGATCGTCGACGAGATCAACGAGCACTACGCCCGACTGCAAGCCATTTCCGAGGAAGAGCTCCGCGCGCAAACGGGGAAATTCCGCGCACGTATTCGCGAGGTTACCAGCGAGCTGGAGGTCCGGATCGCCGACCTCAAGGAGCGTAAGCGCGAAACCTCCGATCCGACTGCCCGCGAGGCCCTCGACAACGAGCTGAGCGGTGTCGACGGTCGCGGTGGTGTTGAGCAGGAGCTGCGCGAAGCGACCGCAGTCGTCCTCGACGAGCTGCTACCGGAGGCATTTGCCACGGTGCGCGAGGCAGCGCGACGCCTGCTTGCCACGAAGGTGCTGGTCACCGGACAGGAGATGGACTGGAACATGGTCCATTACGACGTGCAGCTGATGGGAGGCATCCAGCTCCACCAGGGCCGCATCGCAGAGATGGCCACCGGTGAAGGAAAGACGCTCGTAGCGACGCTTCCGCTGTACTTGAACGCTTTGCCGGGCAAGGGTGCGCATCTGATCACCGTCAACTCTTACCTCGCACGCCGCGACTCCGAGTGGATGGGCCATGTCTACGCGTATCTGGGTTTGACGGTCGGCTGCATCGACGACACGGAGCCGGGCACGCTGCAGAGACGCGCTGCCTACGAGTGCGACATCACTTACGGCACCAACAACGAGTTCGGGTTCGACTACCTGCGCGACAACATGGTGCAGTCGCTCGAGCAGCGTGTGCAGCGCAGTCACGTTTACGCGATCGTGGACGAAGTGGACTCCGTGTTGATCGATGAAGCACGGACGCCGCTCATCATCTCCGGTCCGGTCGGCAACGAGAGTGACGCCGAGTACGCGCTGCACAACGCGGCCGTCGCCCGTCTGGTCCGCCGACAGACCGATCTGGTGAACGCACTGGTTGCTGCCGGCGAGAAGGCTTTTGAAGCCGGCGACAACGACACCGCCGCGCTCAATCTCTACAAAGCGCAGCTGGGCGGCCCGAAGAACAAGCGTCTGCTCAAGATCATGCAGGAGACGGGCGCAAAGCAGTTGGTCCAGAAGATGGAGCTGCAGCACATCGCCGATCGCCGCCTGCCCGCCGGCAAGCAGCAGTTCCGCGATATCGAGGACGACATGCTGTTTGTGCTCGATGAAAAGGGGCACTCGGTTCACCTGACCGATGCCGGCGTCGAATTCATGTCGCCTGACTCGCACGATCAATTCGTACTGCCGGATCTCTCGCGTGACGTCCACGTAATCGAGCACGATCCGGAACTGAGTCCTGCCCAGAAGCTGGAAGCGCTCGCCACCGTCAATCGCAATTACGCGGCAACGAGCGAGCGGCTGAACATCGTTCACCAGCTGTTGCGCGCGCACGCGCTGTTCGAGCGCGACGTCAACTACGTCGTGCAGGAAGGACAGGTACTGATCGTCGACGAGTTTACGGGTCGCACGATGCACGGCCGCCGCTGGTCGGAAGGCTTGCACCAGGCGGTGGAGGCGAAAGAAGGCGTTCAGGTGAAGGGCGAGACGCAAACTCTCGCCACGATCACCATTCAGAACTACTTCCGTCTCTACGAGAAGCTGGCCGGTATGACCGGTACAGCTGAAACCGAAGAGACCGAGTTCCACGAGATCTACAAGCTGGGCGTCTCGGTGATCCCGACCAACCGGCCGGTCATACGCGACGACAGGCAGGATCTCGTGTACAAGACACGTCGCGAGAAGTACAACGCGATTCTGGAGGAGACGCAGCGGCTGCACGAGCTGCAGTTCCCGGTACTCGTCGGAACGGTGAGCGTCGATGTGTCGGAGACGGTTTCGCGCATGTTCAAGCGCGCGGGCATTCCGCACAATGTCCTGAACGCCAAGTATCACCAGCGCGAAGCCGAGATCGTTGCTGGTGCCGGACAGCCAGGCGCGGTTACGATTGCGACCAACATGGCCGGCCGCGGTACCGATATCAAACTGGGACCTGGTGTCACCGAATCGAAGCCGTCCCAACGCAAGAACGCCGAGAATCAGATCGAGGACATAATCGAGTGCGGCGGCCTGCACATCATCGGCTCCGAGCGTCACGAGTCACGCCGCATCGATCGGCAGTTGCGCGGACGCGCGGGACGCCAGGGCGATCCCGGCGCATCGCAATTCTTCCTCTCGCTCGAAGACGATCTGATGCGTCTCTTTGGATCCGACCGCATCGCGCGCTTGATGGATCGGATGGGCGCCGAGGAAGGCGAGGCGTTGACGCACTCACTGATCACGCGGTCGATCGAGCAGGCGCAGAAGCGGGTCGAGCTGCAGAACTTCCAGCAGCGCAAGCGACTGCTGGAGTACGACGACGTGATGAACCAGCAGCGCGAGGTCATCTACTCGCTGCGTTCATTCGCGCTCGAGGGCGGTGAGGAGCTGAAGGCGGAAGCCGAGAAGATGATCGAGAAGGGCGTGGCGAAGCGTGTCGAGAACATGCTCGACCAGTTCGACTCGGTCGAAGAATGGGATTTCGGTCTCGTGCGTCAGGATCTGCTGATGCACTACATGCTGACCGTGCCCGGCTTCGCGGACGGCAACCTCCCAACCTCCCATGAGGACGCCGAGCAGCGCGCGATTGAAGCCGGCCGCAAGGCTTTCGCCGACAAGATGGCGAGCCTCGATGAGTACGCCGAGCAGCTGCTGGCGCTGGTGATGTTGCACGTCATCGACGAGAAGTGGAAAGACCATCTCTACGATCTCGATCAGCTGCGCAACGCGATCGGCTATCGCTCGTGGGGGCAGAAGGATCCCCTCATCGAGTACAAGCATGAGGCGTACAACATGTTCGTGGATCTGATGCAGGACATCCACAACACGTTCACCGAGAGATTCCTGCGCGCGCAGATCACGTTCGAGCAGCAGCCTCCGCCGCCGCCGCAGATTTTCCTGAGCGGACCGGAACTGGATGGGGACGACGCGAGCAGAGCGCCGGCTCCGCGCGCAGTGCAGCCGACGCGCCGTTACAATGCGCTCGGCGTTCTGGAAGACGTTGACGCTGCAGAGAACGGCGAAGGGACGGACGCGACTCTCGACGTCGCGCCGGCCGAGGCGCCGAAGAAGGGAGCGGCGGTGCGTCCCGAGCCGACGGTGCACGTCGGCGGTAAGTCTTCGTCGCTGAGCAAGGCGATGGCGGCTACACCGATTCCGGGAATTCCAGGATCGGCTGCTGGCGGCGGGACTGCGGACTGGTCGAACGTCGGACGGAACGACCCTTGTCCGTGTGGGTCGGGGAAGAAGTTCAAGAAGTGTCATGGAGCAAATCTTTAGCTTTGCGGCAACCGAGGCCCGATGACTAAGTGCATCGATCATCGCGGACTAATCGAGAATTGCTGACCAAGACAGCTGTGAGCTCGATTTAGTCGGCAGTCCTCACTTAGTCCGCGATGATCGATGCCGTTGGTCATCGGGCCTCGGTCCTCGATCGATAGCGGCGGGCGGATGACGGGCGCCCATCCCGGATACCAGTGTATCGCCTCGCGACTGCCAGACTCTCGAATCCGCAACAAGGAGATAAGAGTGTCCCTCGCAATCAGAGAGCTGCCTGCCGCCGAACGACCGCGTGAGCGCCTTCGCAGTCACGGCGCCCACGCACTGAGCTCGGGCGAGCTGCTGGCAATCCTCCTCGGCTCCGGATCCGAGGGCCGGTCGGCGCTGGGGATCGGGCAAGAGGTCCTCGCCGCCTGCCGCGGCTCGCTCCGCCTGCTCGCAACCCAGCCCGTGGCAACGCTTACCAGCGTGCGGGGGGTCGGTACGGCTCGTGCTGTTTGTATCCATGCCGCGCTCGAGCTGGGAAGACGCATGGCGGCCGAAGAGCGGCAGGAAGGCGCACCCGTTCGCTGGCCGCGCGATGTCTACGAAATCTTCGCGCAACGCCTGGAAGACCTGCCGGTCGAGGAGTTCCACGTCGCCGTGCTCGATTCCCAGCACCGGCTCGAGCGCGACATCACTGTAACGCGCGGCCTTCTCAATTCGTCGCTCGTGCATCCTCGGGAAGTCTTCAGGGAAGCAATCGCGGAGCGCGCGGCCGCAATCATTCTGGTGCACAATCATCCGAGCGGGGATCCGACACCCTCGCCCGACGACAGGGTAGTAACAGAGCAACTCGTGCAGGCGGGCAAAGTACTCGACATACCCGTGCAGGATCACGTTATTATCGGTAGGGGGCGCTACATAAGCTTCGCGGAGGCGGGACTGCTTTGACGGCAGGCGCGGTAAGAGAGAAGGAAAAAGAGAAGGACAACAACTTACCGGAGTGGTTGAAAGAGGGTCTCCCGGATCGACTCGACCGGGACCTGCTGACGCGCGCCTATCACTTTAGCGAACGCGCCCACGAAGGCCAGAAACGCTTGTCAGGCGAAAGGTTCGTTTCGCACTGCGTCGAAGTCGCGAAAATCCTTGTCGATCTCCAGCTCGATTCAACCACCGTTGCCAGCGGTCTGATTCACGACGTCGTCGAAGACACGAATGTCACTGTCGACGACATCGAAGCCGAGTTCGGGAAAGAGATCGCCGAGATCGTCGATGGATTGACCAAGATTGGCCACCTGCCGCTCAACTCTTCGCAGGAACGGCAGGTCGAGAATTATCGGAAGCTGTTGCTGTCGATCGCCAAGGACGCGCGGGTCATTCTGATCAAGCTCGCCGACCGACTTCACAACATGCGCACGCTGGAATTCCTGCCGGCGGATCGTCAGAAGCGAATCGCGACTGAAACGCGAGACCTCTACGCACCGCTCGCACACCGATTCGGTATGGCGCGCGTCAGGTGGGAGCTGGAAGACCTCGCCTTCAAGCACCTCGAGCCGAGTGACTACAAGACGCTCGCAAAGAAAGTCTCCACGCGCCGGACGGAAAGAGAAAAAGCGATTGCGCAACTGAAGGAGCCGCTGGAAAGTCATCTGCGCAAAGCAGGACTTGTCGACGTCGAAGTCACCGGTCGGCCGAAGCACCTCTGGTCGATTCAGAAGAAGATGAAGAAATGGGACAAACCGTACGAGGAGATCTACGACCTGCTCGCCGTGCGTGTCCTCGTCAACTCTGTTCCGGACTGCTACCACGCGCTCGGCGTCATTCACGATCAGTTCACGCCGCTGCAGGAAAGAATCAAGGACTACATCGCGCAGCCGAAGTCGAACGGATATCAGTCGCTGCACACTACCGTCTTCGGGCCCGGCAGCCAGCTTTTTGAGATTCAGATTCGCACGCGCGAGATGCACCGCACCGCCGAGTACGGAATCGCGGCGCACTGGAGATTCAAGGAGGATTCGGGAAAGAGCGCCGACGAGCTCGATCGCGCGCTGCAGTGGTTCAGACAGGTGCTGGAGCTGCAGCTCGACGCAAAGACTCCGGATGAATTCCTCGAGTTCCTCAAGCTGGATTTATATCAGGACGAGATCTTCGTCTTCACGCCGACAGGTGACGTGATCCAGCTGCCGAAGGGCGCGACGCCGATTGACTTTGCGTTCGCCGTTCACACCGAGGTCGGGCTGCATTGTCAGGGCGCGCGGATCAACGGACGCATCGCCAGCCTGGCGCGCGAGCTCAAGAACTCGGAGACCGTCGAGATCATTACGTCGCCGTCGGCGAAGCCTAGTCGCGACTGGCTGGCGCACGTCCGAACGGGCCGCGCGCGGCACAAGATCCGGCAACGGCTGCGAATTGAGGAGCACAGCACCTCGATGAAGCTCGGCCGGGAGATTCTGGACCGGGAGATCAAGCGCCGGCGGTTGGCGAAGCCCGAGGACTCGGATCTGGTGAAGGTCGCCAAGACGCTGCACCTCAACGACGTCAATCACCTTGTCGCGTCGATTGGGCAGGGCGACGTCAACATTTCGCAGGTACTGAAGGAGCTTTACCCGGAGACCGACGGCGCTCCCGAGGCGCCCAAGACGGGCCCGCTGGATTGGCTGGTCGACAAGGTTCGCGGCACCACCAAGGGCGTCCGCATCCAGGGCGTCGACGGAATGATGGTGCGTTATGCCCAGTGTTGTCAGCCTGTGCCCGGAGACGCGGTTGTGGGGTATGTAACAAGAGGTCGCGGGGTCAGCATTCACCGGTCGGACTGTCCAAATTTGCTGATGCTGGTGCAGGAGCCGGAACGCCGGCTCGAGATCGACTGGAAGGAGCTGGAGGGCGAGAAGTTCATGGTGCGTCTCGCGCTGGAAGCCACCGACCGGCGCGGGCTTTACGCGGACCTCGCAACAGCGGTGTCAGCGACCGGCACCGACATCCGGAGTTTCGAGCTGCACAGCTCCGACGGTCACGTGATCGGTGAGCTGGCTGTGGAAGTGGGAAACCTTGCGCACCTTCAGAAAATTTTAAAAGCAGCACGACGCGTGAAAGGCGTGACGGAAGTTGCGCGCCGCGAGCGTCTGTCGAGCGATATCAAGAATGGGCAAAGCGGCATTTAATCTTCAGGCGCCTTTCGCGCCGGCGGGTGATCAACCAAAAGCGATTGCGGAGCTGACGCGGGGACTGGAGCGGGGAGATCGCTTTCAGACTCTGCTCGGCGTCACCGGATCCGGAAAGACGATGACGATCGCCAACGTCATCAGGAATTTCGGGCGGCCGACGCTCGTCCTCTCGCATAACAAGACGCTGGCGGCGCAGTTGTACGGTGAGCTGAAGAGCTTTTTCCCGCACAACGCGGTGGAGTACTTCATCTCCTACTACGACTACTACCAGCCGGAAGCATACGTGCCGACGACGGACACGTACATCGAGAAGGACGCGTCGATCAACGAAGACATCGATCGTCTGCGACTGCGCGCGACATCGAGCCTGATGGAGCGGGACGACGTCGTCATCGTCGCTACGGTGTCGGCGATTTATGGCTTAGGCGATCCGCGCAGCTATCGCGAGCAGATGGTGACTCTGACCAAGGGTCAGAAGATTCCGCGCGACGACATCCTTCGCTCACTGGTGAAGATCCAATACTCGCGGAACGACATGGGCCTCGAGCGCGGGACGTTCCGCGTGCGCGGCGACACGGTGGAGATCCTGCCGGCGTATGAAGAGCAGGGCGTGCGCGTCGAGATGTGGGGGAATGAGATCGAGAAGATCACGAAGATCAACCCGCTCACCGGCGAGTCAATCGCCAATCTGGATAAAGCCGCGATCTACCCCGCCAAGCACTTCGTGACCTCGCGGCCGACGATCGAGCGAGCGGTGGGATTGATTCGCGACGAGCTGGCTCAGCGACTGGCCGAGCTGCGTGGTCAGGGGAAGCTGCTGGAAGCGCAGCGGCTGGAGTCGCGCACGAATTTCGACATCGAGATGATGCTGGAGATCGGAACCTGCGCCGGGATCGAGAACTACTCTCGTCATCTGTCTGGTCGCGCCGAGGGTGAGCGTCCGGCGTGTCTGTTCGACTACTTCCCGGAAGATTTCCTGGTGGTTGTCGACGAGTCGCACGTCACGCTGCCGCAGATCGGGGGGATGTTCAACGGCGATAGGGCGCGCAAGCTGACTCTGGTCGACTACGGTTTCCGTCTGCCGAGCGCGCTCGACAACCGGCCGTTGATGTTCGACGAGTTTTTGGCGCTGACGCCGCGCGCGCTGAACGTGAGTGCGACGCCATCCGAGATCGAGCTGCGTCTGTCGGAGGGAGCAGTCGTGGAGCAGATCATTCGCCCGACAGGACTGGTGGATCCGGAGATCGAAGTGCGGCCGGTGCGCGGACAGGTCGACGATCTACTAAACGAGATTCGCATCCGCGAACGAAGGGGAGAGCGCGTGCTTGTCACCACGCTCACCAAGCGTATGGCGGAAGATCTCGCCGATTACCTCCAGCAGATGGGAGTGCGGGTTCGCTACATGCACGCCGACATCGATGCCATCGAGCGGATGGAGATCGTGCGCGGCCTGCGGCTCGGCGAGTTCGACGTGCTCATCGGAATCAACCTGCTGAGAGAAGGCCTCGATCTGCCGGAGGTGTCGCTGGTGGCGATTCTCGACGCGGATCAGGAAGGGTTCCTGCGCAGCGACCGGTCGCTGATTCAGACGGTTGGGCGATGCGCGAGAAATCTGAATGGACGAGCGATCTTTTACGCCGACAGGATGACCGGCTCGATGCAGCGCTGCATCGAAGAGACTGGTCGCCGGCGTGAGCTGCAGCAGGCGTACAATCGAGAGCACGGTATCACGCCGATCAGCGTCAAGAAGAGTGTCGACCAGGTGCGGTTCATCACCCGTGTCGCAGATGCGAGGACCGAGCGCGAGGAGCGTGAGAAAGAGAAAGGCCGCCGGGTTGCCGAAGCAGGCGCTCACTACGGTAAGGACAACCTGCCCGCGTTGATTCTGGAGCTGGAAGCGCAGATGCGCGAAGCGGCGACGAATCTCGATTTCGAGACCGCAGCACGCATTCGTGACGAGCTGTTCGAGCTCAAGGCAAAAGCGGGAAAGCAGGAAAGCAGGGGATCGCTGGCGGGGCTGCACGGCCGGTAGATGCCGGCGCACCGTCACGTCGTCCCTGCGCGCGCGAGCAAGGGGCATCTGACCCTCACCGAACCCGAGCTGCGACACTGGGGTGAAGAGCTGGGGCGCGCCGCAACACCGCCTCTAATAATCACGCTGACTGGAGAGCTCGGGGTGGGCAAAACGACCCTCGCGCAAGCTATTTGTCGCGGTTACGGCGTGATCGAGGAGATCACGAGCCCGACCTACGCGCTGATCCACGAGTACCGGGCTCCGAAATCGCCGGTCTTTCACATCGATTTGTACCGGCTCGATTCGCCGGAGCAGCTCACCAATCTGGGTTGGGATGAGATTGTTTCGTCGCGAGCGCTGGTGTTGGTCGAGTGGCCCGAGCGCGCCGGATCGAGACTGCCTGAGGATCACGTGCCGATCGATCTCGATTACGTGCCCGATGACCCGACGCGCCGGATTCTGCTGGCCGGATAGTTCAATTTCAGTTAGTAGTTACACATTCGGGATTCAATGTCGGAAAGAAGTCTGAGCGGAGATAAGAACTCGCCACCCGCTGTCTACACGCTCGCACTGGAAGGAGCGACATACGCAGGTAGTGTCGCGCTGCTGCGCGACGCTGCTGTAATTGCCGAACGAACTCTGGCTGACGAAGACGGATCGGTGTCACGTGCGGGGCGCGGTGAGAAATTGATGCCGGCGATCGCCGAGTGCCTTGCGGGGGCCAAGGTTGAACGTTCCGAGATCGCGCGAATCGTTTGCGGCAGCGGGCCGGGAAGTTTTACGAGTCTGAGGGTGGCGGGGTCGGTTGCCAAGGGTTTGGCGACCGGACTCGGTGTGCCTTTATACGCTGTGTCATCGTTGTTGCTCACTGTGACCGGCGCAAAACCGCCGGCCCCCCAGGGAGAGTATCTCTCGGTGCTCGACGCGATGCGTGGTGAGTTCTACGCCGCACGAGTCGTTCTCACGCCGGATGAGGATCCGCAGCTCGATCCTGCGCGTATCATCAGCGCTGAGGAACTGCGCGAGATCGAATCGATGAACAGCCACCTGCGAGTCATCGGGCCCGGACAGCAAATCGACGCTCATCCCCACGCGCGCGGCGTCGCGCCCCTACTGGCAGCCGTCATTCGCGCGGGCACAGTTGACCTCGCATCCTGGGAGCCCGACTATGGCCGGCTCGCCGAGGCGCAGGTGCGGTGGGAAGCCGCGCACGGGCGCCCGCTGGCGACATGACGGCACTTCTGCGGCCGGCAGATGCCGGAGACATCACCCAGATCGTGCGCATCGAGCGTTCTTCCTTCGCTGATCCGTGGAGCGAGGACTCTTTTCGGCGCATCCTGAACGGCTACACTGCTATCTTTCTGGTGCTGGTGATGCCGCCAGCGAATGAGGTGGCTGGCTATATCATCGCCTTTTCTATCGGGCACGATGCGGAGCTGCTGAACGTCGCCGTCGATCCGAACCATCGGGGTCAGGGATTGGCTGGACAGATGCTCGATGCAGTCCTGATCCAGCTGGGCGGCAGCGGAGTGCGAACGGCGTTTCTCGAAGTCCGTGAATCCAATCGGGCAGCGCGTGCACTATACGGCTCGCGAGGCTTCACGGAGATCGGTCGACGGAGGAATTACTATCGACGTCCGGTCGAAGACGCGCTGGTGATGCGTCGTGTTCTTGACGTGGCTGAGAATGACGAGAAGGAGTCAGCGGGAAGTTTTGCTGACCGTTGAAATCGTTGGTTTGTCCGGGGTCCGGCCCCGATCTATACTATTCGCGGCGGGAAACGAACTCTCTCGCCAGGAGGCACAGTGAGCAGAAGTCTTAACAAAGTGATGCTGATCGGAAACCTGGGCAGCGATCCGGAAGTGCGGTCGACCACGGGCGGCAACAGGGTCGCCACGTTCTCGCTTGCCACGAGCCGGCAGTGGAACACGCCAAATGGTGAGAAGCAGGAGAAGACGGAGTGGCACCGCTGCGTGGTGTGGAACACCAAAGGCTCGGGCCTCGCCGATGTCGTCGAGAAGTATTGCAAGAAGGGCGACCGGATTTACGTCGAAGGACGCATCGAGTATCGCCAATGGCAGGACAAGGACAATCAGACCCGCTACAGCACGGAGGTCAACGTGCGCGAGCTGTTGATGCTCGGCGGCGGTCGCGGCAGTCAGGGCGACTTCGATAGTGAGGGCGGCGGACGCAGCCGCGCCCCGGCGACTGCCGGCGCCAAGACCGCAGCCACCGGCACGGGCGGGACGGACTTCGAGGATTTCCCGGGGGCGCTGGAAGAGACGGATGACGATCTGCCCTTCTAGCATCTCGGCGTAGAGATCGGGGCTGGTAGCAGGCAATCACAAAACAGAAGCTCCGAGCTGCAAGCGTAGTCAGCTTGACAGCCCGGAGCTTTTTTACGGGCGTTATAGTGTGAGCTCTGAGCCGGCAGAGCTCCCTGGCGATCTCGCCGCTTCCGTATTGTGATTGCCCGTCGAAGCCTCCCGACGCCATATGCCGAGACATCCAGAGAGTGACTTTCCCAGCACGGGGGCCGTCCAATTGTTGACCCGCCACATGCGGGCGACTATCCATCCGTTAAGTCCCGGAGCACGAGTGAGCAGGCACTTCCGCACGACATCGTCAACAATTGCAACGAGATCAGGCCTCAGCGCCTTTGTACTGATCGCCGCGCTGACAATCTCCGGCGGTGTCGTACGCTCGGCCTCCGCCCAGGTCCCCACCAATCCCGACACCGCGGTTCGCGTCGACACGACGAACAACCTCGTCATGCTCGCCGACACCACCCAGGAAGTGAAACACGTCGTCAAGAAGGGCGACACGCTTTGGGATCTCGCCAACTTCTATCTAAAGAATCCGTTCCGCTGGCCGGAGATCTTCCGCCGCAATACGGATGTCGTAAAGGATCCACACTGGATCTACCCCGGCGAAGTCATCCGCATCTGGGGCAATGAAGTGAAACCGGAGGCCCTCGCGCGCGCCGACAGCGCAGGTGAAGTCGTCTCCCACGTGGTGACCCGCCCCGTACAGCAGGAAATCACCGGCGGACGTTCCGATCTCACGGTTTTCGCATCGCCAATGAGCCGCGCTGCCGCTGCAATGTCAGCCGACGTCGTCGGTCGTGCTCGTGTCAGTGCGGTGCGCAAAGGCGAGGTCGAGGCTGCACCGTACGCCGATCGCGGACCCCGCGGCGCCGGCCGGCTCGTCGCCAGCGTCGATCGCCCGGGCATCAAGACCACGATCGTCCAGTCGCGCTATCAGCTGAACGACGATCTGTACACTGAGCTGCCGCGCGGAGCAACGGCCCGCCTTGGCGATAGGTACATGTCGTATGTCCTTGGCCCGGATCTCGGCGACAACGGCCAAGTCATCATTCCCACGGGAATTCTGATGATTGAAGCCCTTCCGCCTGGTCAGCGACCGGTCGCCCGCATCATCCGTCAGTTCGCCGAGATCAAGCTCGATCAGCGTGTCATCCCCGCGCCGGATTTCACCATGCCCGGCGGATCACTCTCGCCGGTGATCGGTGGACCACGCGGGAAGGTTCTCTACGTCCACAACGAGCCGGTGTTACCGTCGATCGGCCACTACGTGATCATCTCCCCGAGCGCGAAAAACGGACTTAGCCTCGGTGATGAAGTGACATTCATCGACAACTCGACCGGCAGAGAGGACAAGAATCCGGCTCCGCCCGTGGTCGCCGGCGTCGGACAGGTTGTGCGCGTAACTCCTTACTCAGCCACCGCCCTCATTATCAAACAGGATCAGCCAACCATTCGCGACGGAATGCCGGTGCACCTGACCGGGAAAATGCCGTAAACCTGTAAGGAAGCACGATTTAACCGAGCCCCGCGAAAAGTTCGCGGGGCTTTTTGTTAGATTTCGCGATCAGCATGATTGCGATCGCTCACTTCGTTGCCGTCTCGTTTTACCTGGCCGCTTCCGCAGTGGCGGCGCTGCCGTTTGCCAGGCGCGTCAAGGCGCCGGTGCTGGCGGTCGTCGTCGTGCTTTTGCTGGGCATCGGTGC
>DASUZC010000244.1:0-6108 GCA_036377095.1 Gemmatimonadaceae bacterium | reverse complement strand
GGCGTCGGGATGTCCAGCGACTCAAAGAGCTGCTTCTCGAACAATCGGTCCTGCGCTGTCTCGAGAGCTTTCGAAGGCGGGAATACCTTCACCCGTTCAGATACGAATTTGACCGTCGAGATCGGAATGCTCTCGAACTCGTAGGTAACGACATCGACGTTCTCGAGAAATCGCTCCAGCGCCATACGATCGTCGTAATTCGCCGCAATCAACTGACCGATTTGGCCGACGGGCGCGCCGGCGTTTGGGTCGAAGAATCGGAACTCAATGCCAAGCTGGTAGCCGGCGAGCGCCAGCATTCTTCCCAGCTGCCCGCCGCCGAGAATGCCGATTCTCACTCTGTCTTGGCCGGGTCGGGATGCGCGAGTACGGCGTCAGTCTGCTCGCTGCGAAATGCCTTCAGCCTCTCCCGAATTTCCGGACTGTCCAGCGCAATGATGGACGCGGCCAGCAGTGCAGCGTTGATTGCACCCGCCTTCCCGATTGCCAGCGTTCCGACCGGAATACCGGCCGGCATTTGCACGATCGACAACAGTGAGTCGATGCCTTGGAGCGTCTTCGTTTCGACGGGAACGCCGAGCACGGGCAGCGTGGTTTTCGCGGCCGTCATTCCCGGTAAGTGCGCCGACCCGCCAGCTCCAGCGATTACCACCCGAATCCCCCTCTGCTCTGCCGACGTCGAGTATTCGAACAGCAGGTCCGGGGTCCGATGCGCAGAAACAACCCTGGTCTCGTGAGCAATTCCGAGTGAGTCGAGCATCTGGGCGGCATGCTGCATGGTCTCCCAGTCCGACTTGGATCCCATAATGATCCCAACGAGCGCATCAGCCACGTTCAATCCCCTCGGTTGGTCGCGCTAAGATCGCTGCTCGAGCTGTTGATCGGAATCGTCGCCGGCTACTTCGAGGCCGCCCAACGCATCATCTTCCAGATCGTCCTCGTCAGGGATGCCGACATCGTCGAGCGCCTGCCGCTCGAGGTCTTCCAGCTCGCTTTGATGCTGAAGCTCGAGCAGCAAATCGCTGATGCGACAGAAACTCTTGCGGTGGTGCGGCGTGATGCCGTGGTTTGCCAGACCGATGACGTGCTCGCGAGTGGTATAGCCGGCGTTGTGGTCCCAGATATACTCGGGATATCGCACGGCGAGTCGCGTCATCAGTCGATCGCGCGTCACTTTGGCAAGGATCGATGCGCACGCAATGCTGAAACAGCGGCGATCTCCGCGCACAACGGCGGTATGTGTGATCGGCAGCGTGCGCATCGCTCGACCGTCGATCACGACATGGTCAGGTCTGACGCGCAAGCGGTTGAGAGCGCGCTGCATCGCGAGCACGCTCGCCTGATAGATGTTGATGGTGTCGATCTCGCGCACCGACGCAGCGCCGAGCGCGTAAGCGACGGCGCGTTCACGGATTTTCCCCGCAAGCCTGACGCGCTGGTCGTGATTGAGGAGCTTGGAGTCGTCGACGCCCGCGATGGCGCGAGCGTCGGGTGGCATGATGACGGCGCAGGCGACGACGGGGCCCGCGATCGGACCGCGGCCAACTTCATCCACACCCGCGAGCAGCGGCCCTTTCTGCAGCCTCAGGTCCCGTTCGATCGTTGTCCAGCGTGTATAGCGTGGAACGCGACGGCGACGCTTTTGTTGATCGTGCGAGGTTTGGTTTTCCGGGGTCGAGTGGGGAGAGCCCGATTCGACCTCGTCCGGCACGCTACTTAGCCCGCAGCGAAAGAGGCGTTAGGCCTCGACCCCGGTTTCGGCTCCCGCCTCTGCGGCGGCCGCATCGGGGAGGGTCTCCGAGCCCGGCACCAGCACCTTGGCCTTCCGCTCTCTGATGCGGGTGGCTTTACCGGTCAGGTGGCGCAGGTAATAGAGTTTGGCCCTGCGCACGCGGCCGCGGCGGACGACTGAGATCTCGGCGATCATCGGGCTGTGCAGTGGGAAAATGCGCTCGACCCCGACACCGTTCGAAATCTTGCGGACGGTAAAGGTCGCGCTGACACCACTGCCCCGCTTGGCGATGCACACACCCTCGAATGCCTGAAGTCTTTCCTTGTCACCTTCGCGCACGCGGACATTTACGCGAAGTGTGTCACCGGCCCGGAACGCTGGGACGTTGTTACGGAGCCACTCTTTCTGGGTGTCGATGAAGGGATGCATATGACGCTCGCGGCTGGAGTTACAGCCTGTAGAAAGACTTGTTTATAGTGTTGTCGGACAGCCATGAAAAGTAAACCTTTGCGGCCTGTTGTGCCAGCCAAGAGCTTCTAGCGGCTGGCCTCATCCCGCGCTCGGGTCAAACGCGCGCTTTCTTCAGCACGCCACTTCGCTATTCTGGCGTGATCGCCGGAAAGCAGAATTTCCGGGACTGAATGCCCGCGAAACTCTGGCGGTCTCGTGTAACTGGGTGCGCTGAGCCCGCGACCGAAGAACGAATCCGACCGCGCGCTATCCAGGTCAGACATCGCGCCGGGCAGGAGGCGGACGGTGGCGTCGATAATAGCGAGTGCGGCGGCTTCGCCGCCGCTGAGCACAAAATCGCCAAGTGAAATTTCTTCGGTGGCGAGATGGTCAGCGACCCGCTGATCGATGTCCTTGTAGTGCCCGCAAAGCAGCGTCAGCTGCTCGCCGGCAGCAAATCGCTCGGCATCCGCATGCTCGAACACCTTGCCCCGCGGCGACAACAACACGATCGGCGGATTGGCTCCCAGAGATTCCACCGCTTCGAAGAACGGTCCGGGCTTCATCACCATCCCCGCTCCGCCGCCGTACGGGTAATCATCGACCGTGCGATGCTTGTCGTGCGTAAAATCGCGCAAGTCGATGATGTTGTAGCTGACACTGCCCGCTGCCGCCGCCCGCGAGGGAATACTCAATGACAGCGGGCCTGCAAAGAATTCCGGAAAGATCGTAACGACGTTGATGCTGAGGGTCACGATCAGATCGGCTCGCCGGAGCTCGAATCCGTTAGCCCCATCTCGTTGTTAATGACCAGCGTGCGGGCGGCGACGTCCGTGCGGAGTATCGCCTCCGGGCGATACGGAACCAGTATGCTGCCGGTGGGAGTCTCCACGTCCAGAATGATTCCCTGGGGCAACTCGTAAAACGTCTTTACCGTCCCGAGTTCATCCCCGGCAGTTGACACCGCCTTCATGCCGATCAGATCGTGGAGGTAGACCTCGTCTTCCTCCGGCGGAGGCAGTTCGCTGAACCGCGCCAGCAGATAGCGCCCGCGCCAAATCTCCGCGCTGTCCCGGTCCTGCAGCTCTTCAAACTGGACGATCCAGCCCTGTTTGAATGGTCGCGAGCTGGAGATCGTGAGTGTTGGAATCTCCTCCGCACCCTTCACATCGCGTGCAACGGCGGGATCTCCGTCGTGCGTGCCCGCAAAAACACGACTGCCGGACGCGAAAACTACGTCCGGCTTGGTGGTGAGAGGCTCGACGATCACCTCTCCACGAATTCCTTGTGCTTTGCGGACCAGTCCGACGATGGCGTACTCGGGATCAGACATTGATGATCTTCTCCTCGACGCCGGCGGTAATCAGGCCGGTGTGATTCCTTGCGGGGTCAGGCTCCGGCGCTTGCTTCCTCGGTAACAGGAACCGCACCGCCTTTGCGCTCGATACCAATCCGTTGCTCGTGCCGGCGCTTGAGGATTCCGGCGCGCCGAAGGAGCGAGCGGACGGTGTCGGTCGGCTGAGCACCCTGATTGAGCCAGTGGTTGGCTCTGGCTTCGTCAATTTGCAGCGAACCCTCACTCTTGCGAGGAGCGTACTGACCGATGACCTCGATGAACTTGCCGTCGCGCGGCATCTGCGAATCCGCGATGAGAATGCGATAGAACGGCGCGTTTTTCCGCCCGACACGGCGGAGGCGAATCTTTACCATTTCGTACGTCTCTCTGGAGGGTGTGAAAGGAGGCGCTTTCGCGCCTCGTAGCTGGGCTCCTCGCGAGACCGGCGTCTCCGGTCCGCACCCGCGAAGCAATCTAATAGGACTGAGTACTACGGACCAACGGCATCGACAATTGCGGATTAATCGAGGGTTTCGGACGAAGACAGCCGCAGGACTGAGGATACAAGGGTTCTCGAGCAGGCAGGTGGGTCCGAGTCCTCGCTCCTCAATCAGTCCGCGATTGTCGATGCGGTTGGTCCGTAGTACTCAGTCCCCTACCGCATACCTCCGAACATCCCAGGCATATTGGGCAGGCCCATCCGTCCGCCTCCCGCCATCTTCTTCATCATCTTCTGCATCTCGCGGAACTGATCGAGCAGGCGGTTCACGTCGCTGATGGGCCGGCCCGACCCCTTCGCAATCCGCGCACGCCGGGAACCGTTGATGATTCCCGGGTTCTTGCGCTCCGCGGGCGTCATCGACAGCACGATCGCTTCGACGTGCTTCATGCGCTTGGGATCCGCCTTCATCTGCTTCAGCGCTTTGGTATTCACGCCGGGAAGCATTTTGATGATTCCCTCCAGCGGACCCATCTTCTGAATCTGCCGCATGCTGTTGAGGAAATCGGTCAGATCCATTCCCTCCTTGCGAACTTTCTTCTCCAGACGCTTCGCCTCTGCCTCGTCGAATGAAGCCTGGGCTTTCTCGACGAGGGTGACGATGTCGCCCATTTGCAGAATGCGACCCGCCATGCGCTCGGGATGGAACTCCTCCAGCGCGTCCGGCTTTTCCCCGACACCGATGTATTTGATCGGTTTCTTGGTGACGCCGTAGATCGAGAGCGCCGCACCACCACGCGCATCACCCTCCATTTTCGTCAGGATGACGCCGGTGATGTTCAATGCCTTGTCGAAACCCTGAGCGATCTTCACCGCATCCTGACCGGTCATTCCGTCGGCGACGAGCAGGATTTCGGACGGGTGCAGCGCCTCCTTGAGTCGCGATAGCTCCTGCATCATCTCCTCGTCGATTTGCAGGCGCCCTGCCGTATCGACGATTGCAACCCGGTCGCGCTCATGCAGTGCCGCCGCCACGCCAGCGCGCGCAATCTTCACCACATCGGTCGTGCTTCGGTCCGAGTAGACTGGAATCGAGAGATCGCGACCCAGCGTCTCCAGCTGATCGATCGCGGCTGGCCTATAGACGTCGGCGGCGATCAGACGGGTGGATCTGCCTTCGGCCTTCAGCTTGCGCGCGAGCTTTGCAGCAGTGGTGGTTTTGCCCGAACCCTGGAGTCCCACCATCATGATCACCGACGGCGGTACAGTGCCGAGCTTGATGCCTTCCCTGCGCTCGCCAAGCATCGCGGCCAGCTCTTCGTGGACAATCTTGACGAGTTGCTGTCCCGGCGAGACTGAGCTCAGCGCGTTGACGCCGGTAGCTTTTTGCTCGACACGTTCCAGGAACTCACGCGTCAATTGAAAGTTGACATCCGCTTCGAGGAGAACCCGGCGGACCTCACGCAACCCTTCCTTGATGTCGGCTTCGGTCAGGACACCGCGGCCACGCAGGCGGGCGAACGTGGCCTCGAGCTTTTCGCTCAGGTCTTCGAACATAGCCTTTAAACTTATGCGCCGTTAACTTCACAAACAACTTAGAGTTACGTCGCAACTGAGGAACTGAATGCCGCCCGCCCAGCGCAAAGACGACATCCTGCAGGCTGATATTCCATCGACGCTGCCACTGATGGCGCTTCGATCAACCATCGTCTACCCACTCGGCACAATCGCCGTACAGATGGGTGCCCCCGAAAACCTCTCCCTGCTCAAAGCCAACGAGCAGTCGGGTTTAATAGTTGGGCTGGTGGTCGCCAGCGGCGACCACGACGACGTATTGGACCCTGAGCGCTTCGTCGGCCGGGTTGGCGTCGCCGCCAGAGTTCATGAACGGATCAACCTGCCGGGTGAAACGGTTCAGATCACACTGCAGGGCTTGCGTCGTCTCGTCGTCGAAGGCGTGGTCCAGACCGATCCATTTCCGATCGTCCGCGTCAAGCCGGCGAAAGAAATTCCACCCGATCCGAACGAAGTCGATGACCTCATCTCACGGATCGTCACCGGTGCTGAAACGCTTGCCGAGCTGATCGAGCGCATTCCGGACGAAGTGCCGGCGATCCTCAAGATGAATATCTCCGATCCCGGTCGGTTCGC
>DASUZC010000243.1:0-10214 GCA_036377095.1 Gemmatimonadaceae bacterium | reverse complement strand
AAGGGCATCATCACGGTCAACCGCACCGAAAAGACCGGCGATGTCGTTGCCCTGATGGAGGTTCTGCCATCGGACGAGATCATGATCATCACAAAACATGGTGTGATCATCCGTAGTTCGGTCTCGCAGGTTAGGGTCACGGGACGTATCGCGCAGGGGGTCAAGCTCGTCAATCTCGACGAAGGCGATCTCGTTACCGCTGTCGCGCGCGTCGTGTCCGAGGATGAGGACGAAGAAGCTGCGGAGAACGGATCCGCCGCCGCGGCTGCCAGTGATTCTGAGCATGTCGAGGCTCTCACCGACGAATGAAGACCAAGCGCCCAATCGTGAGTAAACACCTCCAGGAGATACAAGAGCTTCGCGCCTCTCTGCGAAAAGCGGAGAGCGAGATTCAGCGTCTTCTCGACGAGGCTGCGGCACGTGGCGCGCTGGTCGACATTCTGCACGACGTCATGGGCTCGCTGTCGATGGGCGAGCTGTTCCACATGCTTGCCCGACGCCTCGCGCGCGCGCTCAACCTCAGTCACTCGTCGGTGATCTTTGCCAAGTGCGGCGACAAAATGGGAACCGTCGCCTCGGCGCATGAAGACCCGCAGCTGGAGAACCTCCAGGTCGAGCTCGACAAGTATCCGGAGATTGCTGCAGCACTCGCCAGCGAACAGCCGGTGTTGATCGGCGACATCTGGCACTCCGAAGCGTACAAATCGCTGCGCGAAGCGTGGGAGAAGGACGGGAGCGTGATCTCGGTGCGCTCGATCATCGCGCTGCCATTCCGTCTCGATCTCGATCGTACGGGTGTGTTTCTTCTCCGTCGTACGGCCGAGAAGCCGCCTCTCAATGACGCAGATGTTGAATTCGCCGAGACGGTGGTTAAGAGCGCGATGAACGCAATGCGTCGCGCGCACATGGTGGAAGTCACGCAGGCGGACAATCTGCGCCTCGAGGCGCTGGCGCGCACCGACCCGCTGACGCAGCTGCTGAATCGCCGCGCGTTGCTGCAGCAACTTGCGACGGAAGTCGAACGCACGCGCCGCTACAACGCGCCGCTCAGCATCCTGATGGTCGACGTCGACGAGTTCAAGGACGTCAACGATACACATGGCCATCTCGCCGGCGACCAGGTGCTGGTGGAAGTCGCGCTGCTATTGGCGCGTACGGCACGCAGCGTCGACTCAGTAGCGCGTTACGGTGGCGACGAGTTCGTCATCGCAGTTCCGGAGACAGGAGAAGCGGGCGCGATCGCGTTCGCCGAGCGACTGCGCGACAAGATTCAGGGGCATTCGTTCGATATCGGTAAGGGCGAGCCCCTCAAGCTGACTGTCAGCATCGGTGTAGCGGATTTCCCCGAGGCGAAGGTGGAGACAGCGGAAGATCTGCTGGATTGCGCGGATCAGGCGCTGTATAGGGCGAAGGCAGGCGGGCGAAACCTGGTTTGCGTGTAAGCGGAAAGCGGGAAGCGGGAAGGGGGAAGCGGGAAGCGGGAAGAATAGAATCCCCTTAGGTTCTTAGTCGATCCGCAGCAACACACGACCGTTCTCAACGTCTGTCGCTTACGCCATGTCAATTCCCCGGATTCGTCGTCCCGCTTCCCTCTTCCCGCTCTTCCCGCTCTTCCCGCTCTTCCCGCTCTTCCTCGCCAGCTGCGTCGTCGATTCCGCGAAGAAAGAAACGACAGCCGATACCACGCGCGCGGGTCCGGTCGTCACCGTGACGCCGGTCAATCGCGGAACTGCGGGCATGGCCGAGCGGCTGCGGTGGGTGTTCTCGCCTGACCGGAAAGCGGTGCTGGTGATTGCGGATCCTGTCGGCGTTGAAAACGAGCCGGTCCCGAATGGCTTCTTCTTCGGCGACGAGACGCGCGGATTTCAAACGCAGGTAGACAGTGTGTGGGACGTTGCGCCATCGCCCGACTGGAAGTGGATCGGATTTGGTCGCGCGTACCAGGTCGTCGATGGAAGCGGAACGGGCAGTGGGCCGTTGGCAGATGCGGCGCGGCGAACTGCGATCGACACCGCAACTCTGCGCGCTGGATCGTTTGCCTCGAGTGGCATGTCGATGTCGCGCGCGGTGGCGCAGGCCGGCGTGATTCGCATTCCCGACAATCCACGCCAACAGGCAGCGAGCGATAGCGCCGCTCCCCGACTTTTTCCGGTTGCACTGGGCTGGCGTGTGCGGTGGACGACCGACGGTTCAACGCTCGCCCTAGGCAACAATCCGGGAGCTGCCTCTGACACAGCGCAGAGTCAGACCTGGGCCGCGCTGGATCCGGCGACCGGGCAGTTGCACGGTTCACTACCGGCAAACACGAAGCTTGCCGAGCTGAAGTTCACTGAGGGACCAACGCTCGATCAATCGCTGGTCGCTGACGTCAGTCAGGGGCGCTCGATTCCGATTCAGCACGGAGACAAGACTTACACCATCGAGAGCCGACGCGGCGTCATTACGATCGCGGAGCCGCCTGGTGGCGGTCCGACAGGTGGTACCACAGGTGCGGAGCGCGTGGTCGGAGCGGGTGTCGCGTTGGCAGCGACCGCGAACGGCCGCTACATCATCGCGCTTGCGCCCAGGAGCCGGCGACAACCGAATGAGATTGCCGTCGAGCCCGTCGTTTACACGGTAGTCTGGTAGGACTCAGCGACCGATTCGGCGCAGCTCCACCAACAAGCAATGATCCTGAATGACGTCGATGCCGGCTTCGGCTAATCGCTCGGCGGCTTCTTCATTTCGTATTCCGAGCTGAAACCAGACACTCTTCGGTTTTTTGGAGATGATGTCGTCGACGTGCTGTGGAATGTCCTTCGGGCGGCGGAAAACGTTCACCATATCGATATCGCCGGGGATGTCTACGAGCTTGCGGTAGACCTTCTTCCCCATCATTTCCTTCAGCTCCGGATAATAGACGGGCACCGGGACGATCTCGTAGCCCGCCTGCGCCGCGTATTCGGGCACATAGTAAGCGGGCTGCGATGCGTCGGGCTTGATGCCCAGCACGGCGATGCGATGTGTGTTTTCCAGTACCTGCTGAACTTTCGCAGGCGTTTCAATTAAGTGATCGCGCCAAGTTACGGTAGTCATCTTGCGCTCTTAAATTGCAAGAGCGAGTCCAGCTCAAACAATTGGAGATTCACACGTAATGCGTATGCTCGTCCTCGGCGCGGGGCTGCAAGGCTCCGCGTGTGCTTATGATCTGCTTCAAAATCCGGAGGTAAAGGAAGTTCGTCTGGCCGATCTGCATGCCGGCCACCTCCCACAATTCCTGGCGCCGTTCTCCGGCGAGCGTTTGATCTTCACTCCGCTCGACGTCCGCGATCGCGAAGCAACATTGGCGCTGATGCGCGAGTGCGACGCGGCGATGAGCGCAATCCCGTACTACTTCAACTTCGACCTGGCGCAGGTGGCTGTCGAAGCCGGCGTTCATTTCTCCGATCTCGGCGGCAACACCGAGATCGTATTCAAGCAGAAGACACTCGACGCCGAAGCGAAAAAGAAAAACATCACTGTGATTCCCGATTGTGGTCTGGCGCCGGGAATGGTGAACATTCTCGCCGAGCACGCCATCAAGCAGCTGGACACTGTCGACGCAGTGAGAATCTTCGTCGGCGGTTTGCCGCAGCATCCCGAGCCGCCGCTCAACTATCAGATCGTTTATTCACTCGAGGGCGTACTCGATTACTACACGACTCTCTCGTGGGTACTGCGCAAGCGCAAACGCACGCAGGTGAAGGCGCTCTCGGAGATCGAGCCTGTGTACTTCGGTGGATCGCTCGGCGAGCTCGAAGGCTTCCATACAGCAGGCGGGCTGTCGACGATGGCGTTCCGCTACGAAGGCACGATTCCGACGATGGAGTACAAAACGCTGCGCTATCCCGGGCACGCGCGAATTATGGAAGCGATTCGCGAGCTGGGATTGCTGGAGCTCAAGGCCGTCGACGTCAAAGGAGTAAAAGTCGTTCCACGAGATCTTGTCGTGGCGGCGATGGGCCCGCGTCTCACCAAGCCGAAGGCACACGATCTGGTCGCGCTGCGTGTCTTCGCCGACGGCAAAAAGGGTGGGAAACCGAAACGCGTCGGCTGGGAGATGGTCGACTACTACGACGAGGAGAACGGCATCAGCGCCATGGAGCGGTCGACCGGCTACTCTCTATCGATTACCGCGCAGATGCAGGTGAGAGGCGAGATTGGGAAGGCTGGCGTATTCACTCCCGACGAAGCGATTCCGGCGGAGAAATACGTTCGCGAGCTGGCGCAACGCGGAGTAATGATCCACGAAATGAGATAGCGTGCGAAGTCCGTATTTCGAACCAACAGATCATTCCGCATCGATAACTAATTGAGAGTTCCGAACTAACTACGCATTACCAACTCGTTCGGGGTGATGTCATGCCTGATCTGCGGTCGCCTGGATGGACGATTTATCTGCTGCAGTTGTTGGTGTCGGCGTTTCTCGCAGTGCTGTTTCTGCAATCGGGGCTCGACAAGGTTTTTGATAGGGCGGGGAACCGCGCTTATCTTGACCAGCATTTCGCAAAGAGTCCGCTGGCGCGGACAGTAGGCCCGATGTTTGTGACGGTCACAATTCTCGAGGTCACAGCGGGATTGTTGAGCGGGCTCGGGTTTCTTCAACTCCTTGTTTTCCGTTCGCCCGTGCTTGCTTTCTTTGGCGCCCTGATCGCGGCCGCAAACCTCGTTGCACTTTTCTTTGGCCAGCGGGTCTCAAAGGACTATGCCGGCGCAGCGGCGCTGGTGCCGTATTTCCTACTAGCTCTCAGCGCGCTCCTCATTCTCGCCGAGCACTGATACACTGCGAACTGATTGCGAACCGTACTCCGGACTACCGAGAACTAGTTAGGACTTCGTAGTTAGTACGGAGCTCTCAATTAGTTGTCGATGCGGAGTGATCAGTTGGTTCGAAATACGGAATAAGAGGTGCGCAGTTCGAACTACATGATCGCCCTAAGCCCGAAGCTCAGAGTCCGCCCCGGGACAACGGTGATGTTGTCCGGCTCGCCGTGCTGACGATTGAGAAGATTCTCCCCGTTAACCGTGAACGAGAGACCGCGGAACACATTCCGGCTCAGACTCGCGCGCAGCCGCGTTACACCCGAGTAGCGTAGCCAGTAACTGCGCAATTGCTGGCCGACCAGCTCGGCGTCGCTCTGGGTTGAATTCGAGAACGCGCCTGCCAGTGCGACACGATCGTAATCGATCCAGTCCCACGAACGCGACGCGGTGATCGAGCTGTTCCAGCCACTGCCAATCCATGACATCGACACGCTGCCGGTCTGGGCCGGAACTTCGAGCATGCGATCGCCAACGCGCATGTCACCGAAATAGTTGCGCGCGACGCGGCGGACTCTGCTATCCACAGTCGAATACGTTCCGCTCAACGTGAGCGACGACAGCTGAACGTCGCCTTTCAGCTCCCAGCCCCGATTGGTGATCTCGCCGACATTCTGCAGCAAGTAGGCGATGTGCCGATCATCGGGCGAATAGGGCTGCGTTGGCGCCGCACCGGGGCCGCTCGACGCGCCTGGGCCGCTCGATCCAGCAGGCCATTGGCTGTGGTCCGTCGCGACGTATGCGACACGTTGAATCAATCCTGAAGCAAGTTGATCGAAGCGAGTGATCTGCAGCCCAAACGTCTTGCCAACGAACAGATCCATTCCTGTCTCGATCCCCGACTGCTGTTCGGGCTCGAGGTCCAGCAAACGCTGGCGTCGCGGATCGAACCACACCGTCTCACGAATTGGTGTCGTAGCAGCGCGAATGCCGCGACCGTACGCGGAGCGCAGCTTCACGGTGACCGGTCCGATGTCGCGCAGTGCGGCAACGCCGAGCATCGGCAGCGCTGAGTACGTGATCGTTGCGCCGAGCGACGAGTTGCGCTCGAGGCGCAGTCCGGCGGTAAAGTAACCGGCGTCGCGCCAGGCGACATTGGCCTGCGCGACGCCTGCCGTCGTCATTCGACGCACGATTGAAGCAACCGGTTCAGTGCCGCTCTGCGAAGCCGCCGTTTCCGCCTGTGAGCGGAAATCCAGCCACGAATTCTCGGCGGAGAATGTCACGGTGGACTCCAGCTTGTCCGGCTGACCGACTTTTGCGACGCTGCTGAATCGCAGGGTTGCGAGATTCGCGTTCCCGCCGGCGCTGCCCACGTCCGGGCCGGACGACGAGGGAAGCGGAGTGTGATAATCCGGCATGTTGGTTACGCGACTGCCGTCGAAGCCCGCGACGATGGTGTGCGTCCAGACGTCGTTGGCGATGAAGGTCGCCGTTCCACCGGCAGTGTACTCCTGCACCGACTCCGGAACCACCAATGCTGACCGCGCTGCACTGACGGAGTCTCGAAACAACGGACTGATTGGATCGCCCGACTCACTGGCGAAAATGCGCGCGGTCCCCGAGCCGATGAATTTCGATCGGACCACCCGGAATCCGGCACTGCCGGTGTTGTGTCGGACAAAAGCGCCGGGCAGGTATTCACCAACCCCACCAGAGGCGAGGCTCAAGCTTCCTGATTGCGTGTTGGAGCCTCCGCGAATAGTGACGGCGTGATCCTGCGTGATCGCCGAGCGTGGGACGAAGGAGCTCGATGCCGCGCCAACCGAGCTTCTCGCGATCGTGGTCGGACCGCCATTCGATCCGTCGTGACGCGTCACGATGTTGATGACGCCACTGATTGCGTCGGTGCCGTAAAGCGCCGCGCCCTGAGGACCGCGAATGATCTCGATGCGCTCGACGGTCTCCGGAGCGAACTGCGTCACCAGAAGGGGGTTCGCCAGCTCAATTCCGTCCACATAAACCTTGGGATAACTGGAGCCGAACGAGCTGCTGCCGCGAATGCTGCCGTAGTGTGCGAGGAGTGAAGTTGGCGCGCCCTGCCAAACCCATATCCCGGGTACGGCGTCACTCAAGGCCTGGGCGAGATTGCCTTCGGTGTAGCGCGAGAGCTGCGCACCGCTGATCACGTTCATTGCGACAGTCAGGCGGCGCGCCGGAGCTTCGATGGTATTTCCGGTTATGACGACCCTATCGAGAGTTTTCGGGTGTTCGCTCGCTTCTTTCGTTCCGGCGGTCAGCGACGGCGCCAGTACCACGTGATCCCCGCCGGCCGCTGTCGGCAGCACCGAGGTCTCACGCAGCAACAATCCCAGCGCGGTGCCGAGCGGGATCGAGTCGAACGAAGCGCACACTCTGCTGTCGAGCGCTACCGATTCCGTTGCGTAAGAGAGGCGCGCGTTCGAGGCGGTGGAGATGCGATCCAGCGCATCGCGCAGCGAGATGTCACGCACATGCAGGGAGACGCGGCGGTCGAGTGGCGGATTCCAGGTCAGAGGCGAACCGAGCTCTGCCGCCGGCGTCGAGCAGGATTGCCCCTGCGCGACAGTGGGGGCTATCGATACAGCTGCGGTCGCCAGCGTGAGGATGAAGGCGAGACCGCGTCGTGCTTCGACGTGAGGACCTCTACGGCCGCGGAGCAGACTCCGAGGCACGGTGGAGGACTGCGACGTTTCCCTGCCGCTCGATTCGAGCACCAAGTGAGAGAGCGATGACATTCAGAACCCGATCGATCGGCTCGCCAGAAAAAGACGCTGTAAGGTGGAGGTTAGCCAGCGAGGAATCCTCCACGCGTAACCTTACTCCATACCACCGGTAAAGTTCTGCACCAACGAGTACAAGCGGAGCGTCGCGAAAAACGAGCCGTCCCTGCGTCCACGCCAGATCATCTTCGGAAACAGCCGAGCGCTCGACGGACACGACACCCTGTGCATCTACGATGGCGCGATCGCGGGCGTTGAGCACCGCGCCACGTACATGATTCTGGTCGGCGGCCCCAATAGCAACCGAACCCGAGTCGACCGCCACCCGCGTACCCGCACTATCATCATTTTCGACGGCGAATGCGGTGCCGACATCCTGAATGCTGATGCTCCCGGCCCGGACTGTGAATGGATGCGCCGCATCGTGCACCACACTGAAGTACGCGATGCCGTCGAGGGAAACCAGCCGCTGGCCATCACTGGTCGACGATGGGACTACCAGTCTGCTCGTCGGACCCAGCAGGACTTTAGTGCCGTCCCTGAGCACTACCTGACGGCGTTCGCCAATGCTGGTCGCGTATGTCTGCTCGCTCGATTCAAGCCGGGATTTGCGGACGTTCTCCCAAACCATCGTCCCACCGACGATGATGACCGCGGCCGCGGCGACACGGACGAGGGCGTTGACGGTGCGGCGGGACCGCGCCTGATCAACAGGTCGTGGAGTGAAGGGCAGGACCTTGGGTTCGTGCATGCGCGCCCTGACGCTGCTCAATGCGCTCTCGACGTCGATGTCGCCGGCGTCGTCGCGCGCTACATTCACGAGGATCGATTCCAGAAGGCGTACGACGCTGACACGATGGGGATCGGCTTCGATCCATCGTTTCGTCGTCTCAGCTTCCACCACCCCAGCTTCGCCGGTGACGTAGCGCGCGATGCGCTCCCAGTCGTCGGGACTGATGGCGGAACTCTCGTCTGGATTCGACATATTCAGTAATAAGTCAGACACGCCAACGGGACGCCACCCTACTTGCAAACGAACGACGCCGGCGAGCGCGCGCTACAGGAGCGTATCCGGGGCGGAGACGAAACCGCTTTCGACACAGTCTTCCGCGATAACTACGCACACCTGGTGCGCATCGCTGAATCTATCGTCCGGGAGCGGGCGCTGGCCGAGGAAATCGCCCAGGACGTGATGCTGGAGCTGTGGCGCCGACGCGAAACGATCGAGGTCGAACAAAGCTTTCGCGCCTATCTGCTGCGATCGACCCGCAACCGCGCTCTCAATCACATTCGGCACCAGCGGATTGTGGCTCGTGAAGCGGTGATCGCGGCTGCTGCCGCCGAATCAGCGCGAGCACAATCGGCAGAAGACGAGATGCTTGGCACCGAGCTCGAGGTTGCCGTTCGCCAGGCGATCGCGTCGCTCCCCGACCGACCACGCGAGGTGTTTCAGCTCAGTCGTGAGAGAGGGTTGAAGTACGCCGAGATTGCGGCGGTGCTCGACATTTCCGTGAAGACGGTGGAGAAGAGGATGGGGCAGGCGCTGGCCGAACTCAGAGAGAAGCTTGAGGAGTGGTTGCCTGCGAAAAGACGGGCTTACGAGGAGTGAGGCCTTCGGACCAACTGCATTGCTGATTGCTGACTAATTGAGAAGTTCGGACAAGACCGAAAATCCTCAATTAGTCCGAACTCCGGACTGGATGTTGGTTAGAACGCCTCGATCTTCGATCACGCTGCGGATTCGTCGATTTTCGCGATCCGCTTCGCTCTCTCGCAAAGCGAGCGGAGCTCGCCCTGAGTCAGCTCTTCCCAGCGATGCGGGATGGGGAGAAGACGGCGCTTTTCAGTGAGTGATTCGAAAGTGAGCCAACCGCTACCGTAACCCTCGGCAAGAACGATTCGGCGCTGGCTGCTGATGCGGCGATCGTGTCCACTGCGGCGCTCGGTTTCGCGCCGGGGGAAATATCGAGCTTGGCGCCGATCGGTCGTCGCCTGGCGGCGCTCAACTCTGGTCGGCTGCGAGTCCCACACTTGCCAGTAGGACCCATCCTTGTCTACGAATGTGCGATATCCCATCGATCTATTACCTCACGCGGCAACACACGCGGTTCAAGCAAAAGGGCTGCAGGAAAGATGCCACATTGCAACTGGCAAATGCAACCTAAAGATATGTTTGTCAACGAGTTACAACAAATGATCCTATCGTCCGAAGCTCGCTAGAGTTTCGCTCATGACATCGATCATCGACTTCGCCGTCCACCGATCGCGTCCATTGTAAAGGAAGGAAAACGCCAAAACCTCGCCGTTGACGGCAGTTACATAGCCTGCCAGCGCGATAACGTCGTTCGTGGTACCGGTCTTGGCGTGAAGATTTCCCTCAGCTGGAGTGTTCCTCATCCGTCGCTTGAGCAATTCGGAATCGCCTGCCACCGGCAAGGATGAGTGCAGCCACGGCCCCCACGACGCATGGTGAGCGTAGCCCAGCAGTTGGACCTGAGCCCGCGGGGTCACCCGATCGAGCGTCGAAAGTCCGCTGCCGTCAGCGAATATCAGGCGGCTGGTGTCAGCCCCGACTTTAGTTGCGAAAAAGTTGTTGAGCAGCGCGCTGGCGCTGCCAGCGGACCCGACAACGTCGCGCTGAACTCCGCGCGCGGCATTTCTGAACAGCAGCTC
>DASUZC010000242.1:0-8216 GCA_036377095.1 Gemmatimonadaceae bacterium | reverse complement strand
CCCCAGACGAAGGCGCGCTCGCGATGCCGTTCGAGAACCTCCGCCGCGGGAATCATGTAGTAAATCCACCACATGCCAAAGGTGAGCCCGACGCCCGCAGTCCCACTCAGCACGGCATCAAGACTCCAACCCTGCTCCTGTACTACCGCAGACAACGCGGCGGTCGTGCCCACCACTCCCTCTCCCATCGCAATTATCGCGAAAAGGCTGTGGCGTTCGACGATGTGATGCGCGTGCCAGGGCGTGCCTCCATCCTTGCGCTCGGCGAGAATGGGTCCAGCGAATTCAATGAGCAGCAGAATGACGCCGAGACCGATTGACCCCATGACTGAAAGAGGAGCGAAAATCAGCGCCACCCAGCCCAGCTGCGCGATCGAGATGGTAATCGCATAAGTGAGGCAAGCGCGGCGACGCGCAGGATCCTGTCTTGCTGCGCGCAACCACTGCGACACGAGCGCAACGCGCATGATCACGTACCCCAGCACCATCACTGAATTGTCCAGGCGTTGGCCGCGCTCCACAGAAGCGAACATCGGTCGCAGGCCAATCGCCAGAACCAGCACGCCGATCATCTGCACCATCGTGGTGATGCGGAAAAGCCAGTCGTCCGTGTCGTAAGCCGAGGAGAACCACGAGAAGTTGATCCACGCCCAGCAGATAGCGAAGCTCGCGAAACCAAACCCAATTGCCGCCGCCATGTAGCGTCCTTCGGCGAGCTCCGTAGCGAATTGCGACGCCGCGAAACTGAAGCACGTCGCAAAGGTCAGGTCGAAGAGCAGTTCGAGCGGAGTCGCGACGCGGTGCTCCTCGTGCGGATCGCGGCCGCCCATCTGCCGAACATGATGGCTGAGAACTTTGCCACCGGCCGCGGTAGTGCTCACGCGCTACAGGATAACGATGACCGCGCTCCTTAAGATAGCCCGAGCTTGATGGCGTTGCCTTTCAGCTCCGCAGCTCGCATATCGTTCAATAGACGTACTGGCGTGTGACAGCACCGACGAGGAGCACGAGGCAAAAGCCGATCGCGGCCATGAAGCCGGAGAAGCGCGGACTATTGTGGAAGGCCTCGGGGATCATTGTCTCCGCGGTTGTCGCGAGCAGGGCTCCGGCGCCGAATGCCTGCAGACGCGGCGGCCAGGGCTGGTCGAGCAGACCGAACGCTGCATATCCAGCCGCGATCGACACGGCGGCTCCGATTGCGACGGCGCTCCAGAGAGAGAAGATGTAGCGATAGCTGCGGCCGGCGGTCCGCATTCCGGCTGCACCTGACACCGCTTCCGGCAGATTGCCGACGGATAAGGCGATCACCAGCTCCAGCGGGAAAGTCGGCTGCCTGAGTGCAAGTCCGAGCACCAGCGCCTCGGGCACAGCGTCGAGCGCGGTGCCCAGCGCAATTGCCCTACCGCTGCCTGGTTGCATCGATTCCGACGCCTGCGAAGTGCATGCACCGCAGCGTTTGCGGTTGGCTGCGCCGAAGCGGGCCAGAAACGCGTTCACCGCGCTGAAGACGGCTGCGCCAAGCAGCAACGAACCCACCGCCATCATTGGCCCGGCGAGACGGACCGCCTCGGCGGTCAGCTTGAGCGATACCGCGGCAAGCAGCAGCCCGGCGCCTACAGACATTCCCATGGCGATTGCATGGTGAGACGAGCGGGAAAAGACGCCGGCAATCGCTCCAACGATCAACCCGCCCGAGGACACTGCGCCCCAGGCAAAGGGAGCCCAGATGTCAGCGAAGCTCGACGACACGGCGAGTGCGGTTAGCCACGGAGCCTGACGCCGAAGCACGCGACGGCGACTCGCCCGCCGGACGATTGCGCCGCTCCTGCTCCCGCTCCGGCGCCAAATCGACCTTCGTCAGGTCCGGCCGGAAGAAGAGCGACACCGTCCAGTCGAGTGCGATGCGAGCTCGCGTGTCCCACCGCGGCATCTGGAACAGGTAATACGTCCGCCGCATCCACCAGGCGATGAATCCCGTCAGCTCGAGCCCGCGCACGTCGGCGGCGGCGCGGTTATGGCCGAAGGCGGCCATCGTGCCCAGCATTTCGTATACGAACGGCTTCGGCTCGCGCCGATCGACGACCGCCCGAATGTTCTTTGCAACGCGCCGTGCTTCACGAACAGCGTGCTGGGCAAGGGCAGGGTAGGGCTTGCCATCGGGGCCGGGGACCGCGGCGCAGTCCCCGATTGCCCACACGTTCGGATGACTGACGCTCCGCATCGTCGCGTCGGTGACGATGCGGCCGCGCCGGTCTCGCTCGACGGCGGCCGCGGCCGCAACGGCGCTCGGTACGATGCCGGCAGCGAGGACGATTGTGTCGGCCTCGATGGCGCCGTCCTTCCACCGTACGACGCCAGGCTCAATTGCCTGAATCGGCGTCGACGTCTTGAGCTCCGCGCCGCGCCGGCCCAACACTTCTCCCGCATACCCGGCGACGAACCGCATCGACTCCGGCATCAGGCGATCGCCGGCCTCGAAGAGATGGAAGCGCAGCTCGTCTCGACGGATGCGCGGATAGTATCGGAGCTCGTCGTGAAAAAATGCCGTGAGCTCTCCCAGCAGCTCGACGCCGACGAGGCCGCCGCCAATGACGACCACCGTCAGCAGTTGCCGGCGCCGCTGCGCATCGGTCTCTACGTCGGCGCGCTCCAGGCGCTCGATGACGTGGTTCCGCAGAGTGATCGCGTCGGCCATGGTCTTGAACGTGCGCGCGTGCTCCGACCCCGGAATCAGATCCACGTTCGTCATCGCACCGAGCGCGATGACTAAGTGGTCGTACGGCAGCTCGTGAACGGCTCCTTCCGACGCGACGACGCCCGCGACGCGTCGTTCGACGTCGAGGTACTCGACGGTCGCCTCGATGAACCGCGCGTGGCGGAGGCACGGGCGGATCGGTTGCGCGCAGTGGCGGAGCTCCAGCACACCGGAGCAGGCCTCGAACAGCAACGGGCTGAGGAGGAAAAAGTTGTCGCGGCTGATTAGCGTGACCTCGACATTCGACCGCCGTGCGAATTGCCTGTCGAGTTGACGTGCGGCGGCGAGGCCGCCGACCCCGCCGCCGAGAACGACGATCCGCGTGGGAGTAACGATCACTTGACCATCACCAGGAGTGGCTTCCCTTTCTCGACGACATACGTGGCGAGCTCCGCCCCGGGAACGTCGCCCACGTTCCGCGCCGCGTGAATCGTTCGGGCCGGAACGAAGAGAACGTCTCCGGCTTTGAGCGTCACCGGGGGTTCGTCATCGATCTGATACTGCAGCGAGCCCTCGATCATGTAGATGATCTCTTCGCCCGGATGCCAGTGCTTGCCGAACGAAGTTCCCGGGGCGAGCTCGACACGCGTCTGGATGACTTCGCGTCCGGCTGCGCTGAGATCGTGCCGCTGGAGATCGGTGCGCTTGATACCCGACTGCTGCGGCGCCGGGACGTGCAGAGCGAAAACGCTACCCCCGATCAGCGCCGCCAACGGAATCGTTCGCACGGTTTTCATTTGGACTCCTTTCCTTGTGACGAAATTGTCGGGCAGTGAGCGACGCGCGCTTCACGTTCGCATCGCTCGGTGCCGAGCGCTGCATTACCGCAGCGATTTGAACGCCGAACGCACCTCCGACACAAAGAGTGTCGGTTCTTCCCATGCGGCGAAGTGTCCGCCGCGGTCGACCACGTTGAAGTAGGCGACGCCGGGATAGACCGCCTCAACCCAGGTGCGCGGGGCAGCCCAGATTTCGCCGGGGAACGTCGTGAAGGCGACAGGAACCTTGACCGGCGGCGGAGCTTGGCCGGACGCAGCGGCTGCGGCCAGGAACTGTCCGAACTCCCAGTACCACCGGGCGGCCGAGGTGCCGGTGCCCGTCAGCCAATACAGCGTGATGTTGTCCACGATGTGCTCCCGGGTGAGATTGCCCACGGGCTGGCGGTCGACGAAAGCGCGCGAAATCTTGTAGTAGCTGTCCGTGTCATGGTCGAGCATCCAGGCCGCGAGCCCGACGGGTGAATCCAGCAGCGAGTAACCGATCGTCTGCGGCCGCGTGGACTGTTCCAGGAAGTAGCCGAATCCACTCGTCCTGAACGTCTCGAGCGCTTTACGCGCCACCATTTCCTGCTCGGATGACGCCGGCAGTTTATCGGCGATGGCCAACGCCCCCGAGAGCAAGCTGAGGTGAATGCCGATCAACCCCTTGGGTCCCTGACGCCCCATGAAGTCCGTGACGTTGGCGCCCACGTCGCCACCCTGCGCGACGTAGCGCGTGTAGCCGAGGCGGTTCATCAGTTCCGCCCACGCGCGCGCGATGCGGCCCGACTCCCAGCCGAGGTCGCTCGGCTCGCCCGAGAAGCCGTAACCCGGCAATGACGGCAGCACGACGTGGAATGCATCGGCGGCGGTTCCACCGTACTTGGTCGGATCAGTTAGCGGACCGACCGTCTCGAGCAGCTCGATGATCGAGCCGGGCCAGCCATGCGTCATGATCAGCGGCATCGCGTTCGGGTGGCGCGACTTGACGTGGATGAAGTGGATGTCCACGCCGTCAATTTTCGTCAGGAACTGCGGATAAGCGTTCAGCTTCGCCTCCGCCTTCCGCCAGTCGTACTCGGTCGTCCAGTAACGGGCGAGCTCTTTGACAGTCGCGAGCTGCACGCCCTGCGACCGATCCTTGACGAGCTCCTTGGTGGGCCATCGCGTCGCTTCGATACGGCGGCGCAGATCGGCGAGTTTCTCGTCCGATATGTTGACCCGAAACGGCCGAATGGTTGCGTCTTGCGTTGCCGTCCGTGGTGCCCGCTCCTTGACCGGCGCATCCACAGTGTTCTGCTGCAGCTCTGTCATGGTTCTATCCTCGTTGAAGGGTGCGCGCGCGTCACGAGTCGCGGTGGCGGGCTGGGCGCGTGCGGGAGTCGGGATTGACGCGCAGACAACCAGGCCGATGGCGCAGATACAAAGGAAACGAGCCATCCTCTCTCGCGTTCGGCTTTCGTCTCTCATGCTACCGACGGTCTTGACGTCTACGCTCGCCATACTCGCCTCCAGAAAGAGTCGGTCCTCTTTAGGCATCTACGCGGCATGACGCCAAACTGAAACCGGCGTCTCGATCGGTGAGGTCGCGCTTTACCCGAACCGCTCGAGCTTTACAAGCTGCGGGTTGTGACCAAGCTCTACGAAGCCCGCGGCAACCGACTCGACCAGCGAAGTGGGTCCACAGACAAATACGCGCGGCTGATAGGCTGCGGGCCAGAGCTCCGAGAGCATTGCGCGGTCGATCCGGCGCCGAAAGCCTGTCCATCCTTCCGGCGCCTCGCGCGTCAGCGTATGGGTGACCGTCAGCGTTTCATCCGTTGCCGCAATGTGAGCGAGCTCATCACGATAGATGATGGCCTCCCATCGGCGTGACGAGTAAAGCAGCCACGTCGGCAATGCCCCGCGCGCGGTTGCGTTTCCGTCAGCTTGGGAAACGTGTCGGTGACGCAGCATCGACATCAGAGGAACGATCCCTGATCCGCCGGCAACAAGGAGAAGCGGGCCACACATTTCGACGCTCCAGACAAAGTGCCCGCCGATTGGGCCCCGGAGCTCGAGCTGATCACCTACTCGCAATTCATCGCACAGATAAAGCGAAACCTCGCCATCCTCGAGCCGCTCAATGGTGAGTGCGACGCGAGCATCTTCAGGTGCGGAACCGATCGAATAGCTGCGCTGCGCCTGATAACCATCTTCCGCAGTGAGGCGGACGTCGACGTGTTGACCGGCGAGATGCCCCATCCAGTCGGGCACGTCCAAAACCAGCGTCCGCGCGGTCGGAGTTTCGGACAACGTCTCGGTGACTGTTGCGAGCTGCCATTTGATCAGCGCTGTTTTACGCTGGGCACTATTCACCGGTGTAACTCTGTTCACGCACCGCCCCGTTACGATAGACCGCGCTTGATGGTGCTATAGCGAAAGCAGTCGAGCAGGTGATCATTGACCATGCCAACCGCCTGCATGTGCGCGTAGATCACGGTCGGTCCGACGAACTTGAAGCCGCGCTGCTTGAGATCGCGGCTGAATCTGTCGGACTCTGGCGTCGTGGGGGGAATCTGCCGCAGTGATTTCCAGCTATTCTGCCGCGGCTTGCCGTCGACGAACTGCCAGCAATACTTATCGAAGCTGCCGAATTCTTTTTGCACCGCGAGCAGCGCGCGCGCGTTCGTGACGGCTGCTTCGATTTTCAGCCGGTTGCGGATGATCCCCGGGTCGGCGACGAGCTTGTCGATCTTCGCTTTGGTGAATCGCGCTACTTTCTCCGGATCGAACTGGCTGAACGCCTTACGATAACCCTCGCGTTTGTTGAGCACGATCGACCAGCTCAATCCGGCCTGCGCCGCCTCCAGAATCAGGAACTCGAAATGCTTGCGATCGTCGTGGACAGGCACTCCCCACTCGCGATCGTGATACTCGCGCATGAGCGCGTTGTCGACGTTGACCCAAGTACACCGCTTTTGTTCAGGCATGATTGAATTTAGGGCAGCTCTCGACACTGACAAAGATCGAGGACCGAGGACTAAGTGCATCGACCGAGGCCCGATGACTAAGTGCATCGATCCTCGCGGACTAATCGATGACTGCTGACTAAGGCGAGCTCACAGCTGCTTTAGTCATCAATTCTCGATTAGTCCGCGATCATAGATGCATTTGGTCCTCGGGCCTCGGTCAACTTCAAGTCATCGGTCTTCAGTCTTGACCGCGCGCGCCGAGCTCCACAGCGCCCACCCTGGATTCACACGGTTCGGATAGAGCTTCAGCATCTCGTCGTAAAGTTCCTGAGCAGTTGTCGCCGTTTCCGCCAGGCGGTCGAAATCGCGGATGTATTGTCGCGTCTCTTCGATGGTCCTCGGATCGTCCGGTTTCTCCGGCCGCTTGTGTGAAGCGATGACTGCGCGCGGCTTCAGCGCCTCGATTTTGTCCAGCGCGGCGATCCACTCCCGTCGCAACTGTGGATTCGATTGCGCGAGATAGAGGTGGACGTCATTGTAGACAGCATCGCCGGCAACCACCAATCCGATGGAAGGGACGTGCAAACAGGTCGTGTCGTCCGTGTCGGTGTGACCAAGCTCCACGGCGACCAATTCCTGTCCTTCCAGATCGATGACATTGCCGTTCATCTCTTCCGCGAAAATCAGCTTGTCGGGAATTTGCCCTGGGAATGCCGCCTTCCAAACTCCATCGAGCGCTTGAGGCGATGCATTTCCGTGCATCTCCTTCACAGCGTCGGGCGTCGCGACCGCTATGGCTTTCGGGAACCGCTCGAGAAGCGTGCCGAGTCCAAACCAGTGGTCGCCATGACCGTGGGTGATGTAGATGGTCGTCAGGTTCTTACGTTTTGCGGCAACCCAATCTGCGAGCGCGTTAGCCTGCGCAACGGTCATGAACGCATCCACCAGGACGGCGTCGCGCGCGCCATAGATAAGCGTCGCCGCCGTCGCCTGAAAAAAAGTCTCGCGCACGCCGGGAGGCTTGTCGCGAGTGACGATGGGTAAGCCGGGCGTCACGAAAATTTCCCAACGTAGAACGCCGGGCCCTGCCGCATTCTTTGCGGGGCCCGCAGGCTTCTCCTTCTTAGCCATTACACCGCCGCCAGCTCGGCTTCCTGCACCGCTTTCGCCGCACTCTTGATCACGTCGATCACGACCTTCGGGTGCGAAAGCATTGGCACGTGGCTGCTCGCGATCTCCGTGACCGTGGCGCCCATGCGCTTGGCGGCGAAACGTTGCAGTTCGGGGTTAACGGTGCGGTCGTTCTTCCCGACGATGTACCAGGTCGGCTTCGTGCGCCACGCCGTTCCCGGCATCTTCTCGTTGAAGAGGTTGAGCGCCGGAACGCCGTGTACCGCCCAGACGAGCTTCTGCTCTTCCTCGGACAGATCTCCGCAGAAGTACTCCGTGGCGTCCGGCCGCATCCAGATGCGTCCATCTGCCACTTCGATGCGCTGGAACACATCGGTCTTCGGGAACTTGTCCTGCTGACTCTGGGACGTCTCATCGTCGTCGGGAGCCAGAGCGCAGATGTAGACCAACCCCGCCACGCGGTCATCCGCACCCGCAGCGGTGATGACGGTGCCGGCATACGAGTGGCCGACGAGAATCGCGGGACTGTTTACTCGACCCAACGCACGTTTGACCGCCGCGACATCTCCCTCGAGCGTGTCCAGACTGTTCTGCGTCGAGATCACCTGATATCCCTCG
>DASUZC010000241.1:0-12479 GCA_036377095.1 Gemmatimonadaceae bacterium | reverse complement strand
TCGCCTGCTCCAGGAGTTTGAGCGCGCGCGACAGCTGGGGCGTCGATTCGTCCTCGGCTGTCCGACTGGTCGTACTCCACGACCTACCTACGCCACGCTGGCGCGGCGGCTCTCAATCGCACCGCAGGATCTGAGTCACGTCCTGTTGGTGATGATGGATGAATACCTCGTCGAGCAATCCAGCGGACTGGAATACGCTTCAGACCAAATGCCGTGGTCGTGTCGTTACATCGCCCGCGCCGAAATCCTCGATCAACTGAACAAGAGTCTGCCCGCTGAGTTCGCGCTACCACAAAGTTCAGTCTGGTTCCCCGATGCTTCGCATCCAGAAGCGTACGACGCGCGAATTGCGAGCGCAGGCGGGATCGACCTGTTCATCCTTGCGTCGGGCGCTTCTGACGGACACGTCGCGTTCAACCCGCCTGGTAGTCCACGCGACAGCAGGACGCGCATCGTCGCTTTGTCCGAGCAAACGCGGCGCGACAATCTGCAGACGTTCCCGGCGTTTGGCGCCCTCGACTCGGTGCCCCGACATGGAGTGAGTGTCGGTATCACCACAATCACCGCCGCTCGAAATGGCGTAATGTTGCTGACAGGAGAATCGAAGCGAGAATCCTTATCACGGGTTCTGAAAGCCGAGCGTTACGATCCCCAATGGCCGGCGACGGTGATTCACGAGTTCACGTCGGGAGAAATTCTTGCAGATCGCGCGGCTGGTGCCGGTCTGGGGTAAACACGGAACTCAATCGGTGCTTGAGAAGCGTGTGTACAACGAAGCATATTCGGTCGCCGATCAGTGGCAGTGATGCCATCAACAATTCACGTGCACTCCGCATGACAGCGAGGCGCTGATGCAGACTCAAGAGTACGATGCGATCGTGGTGGGATCCGGAATCTCCGGAGGCTGGGCCGCCAAGGAGCTCACGGAAAAAGGCCTCAACGTGCTCTGCCTCGAGCGAGGGAAGAACATCGAGCACGTGAAGGATTACGTGAATGCAACCAAGGCGCCGTGGGAGTATCCGCACCGCGGCGGCCGCACGCGTGCGATGGAGGAGTTGTATCCGGTCCTCAAGCGCGACTATCCCCTCAACGAGACGAATCTCGATTACTGGACCTCGGACAAGGATTCACCCTACACCGAGGTCAAACGCTTCGACTGGTACCGCGGCTATCACGTCGGCGGACGCTCATTGATGTGGGGGCGCCAGAGCTATCGGCACAGCGATCTCGACTTCGAGGCAAACGCAAAAGAGGGCGTCGCTGTCGATTGGCCGATCCGCTACGCCGACATCTCGCCGTGGTACGACTACGTCGAGAGACACGCCGGCATCAACGGCTCGCTCGAGAACATGCCGCAGTTGCCCGACGGGAAGTTCCTGCCGCCGATGAAGCTCAACTGCGGTGAGCAGTTGGTTGCCGACAAGGCGAACAAGATCTTCGGCCCGCACCGTCGAATCATTCCCGGCCGCTCGGCGAATCTTACCCAGCCGCACGACGGACGCACCCAATGTCAGTACAGAAATGCATGTTGGCTCGGCTGTCCTTACGGCGCGTACTTCAGCTCACAGTCGTCGACGCTGCCACATGCAATGAAGACCGGCCGCCTGACGCTCAAGCCGTGGTCGATTGTCAGTGAAGTTCTTTATAACAAGGACACGAAGCGCGCGACGGGCGTCCGTGTGATGGACGGACTCAACAACCAGGTGACTGACTACAAGGCGAAGGTAATCTTCCTTTGCGCGTCGACACTCAATTCAACGTGGCTGCTGATGCGGTCGGCGACTGACGTGTGGCCTGGAGGACTCGGGAGCAGCTCCGGCGAGCTCGGCCACAATCTGATGGACCACCACTTCCGCGCCGGCGCACAAGGAAACCTCGAAGGTCTCGGCGACAAGTACTACTTCGGGCGGCGCCCGAATGGATTCTACATCCCGCGTTATCGAAATCTTTTTGGCGACAAGCGTCAGTATTTGCGCGGTTTCGGTTACCAGGGCGGCGCAGGGCGCGACGGGTGGGGACGCGCAGTCGCCGAGCTGGGGGTCGGAGGAGCATTCAAGGATGCGATGGCGATGCCTGGCGGCTGGAACATCGGCGCGACGGCGTTCGGCGAAATGCTACCCAATCACGACAACAAGATCAGCATCGACGGCACCAAGAAGGACAAATGGGGCATGCCGGTGCTCGCCATCGACTGCGCGATCGGAGAGAACGAGCGTGCGATGCGACGCGACATGCAGGTAGACATGGCGGAGCTACTCAACGCCTGCGGTGTGAAGAACGTGACTGTGTACGATCGCGGATATTTCCCCGGCATGGGCATCCACGAGATGGGAACTGCGCGCATGGGCCGCGATCCGAAGACGTCGGTGCTCAACGCGCACAATCAGGTCTGGGACGCGCCGAACGTATTCGTGACCGATGGATCGTGCATGACCTCGGCCGCGTGTGTGAATCCTTCCCTTACCTACATGGCGCTGACGGCACGAGCCGCTGACTTCGCGGTTAACGAGCTCAATCGTCGCAACATCTGATCGGAGCATCAATGACTGACAACGATATCGGCATCCTCGACACGCCCGAAATGATCACGCGCCGCGAAGCGGTCCTGCGCGTAAGCGCGCTGCTGGGAGGGGTCGCGCTGATCGGCGGTAGCGCCCTCATTAGCGGCTGCCGAACCGAGAAGGCGTCGCAGACGGGTCAGCAATTCACAGCCGACGACATCGCGTACCTCGACGAGATCGCCGACACCATTTTGCCGACGACGAATACACCCGGAGCAAAAGCTGCCAAGACCGGCGCCTTCATGGCGCTGATGGTGAGGGATACTTACAGCACGGAAGATGAAAAAACCTTCCGCGATGGAATGGCCAAGCTGAACGACCTTAGCAAGGAGAAAAACGGCGGTAAGACTTTCATGGAGGCAACGCCAGAGCAAAGGCTGGCCCTGCTGCAGACTCTCGACAAAGAGCAGTTCGACTATTCCGACAAGAGAAAGACTGAAGCGAAGCGGAAGTCGGACCAGTTTCTTTCCGAGAGACAGCAGAATCCGCCAACACCACAGTCCGCTGAGGCGACCAACATCGTCGACGAGCCGCCGAACAAGTATTTCCGCATGATGAAACAGCTGGCCTTGCTCGGCTATTTCACCTCGGAGATCGGCATGACTCAGGCGCAGCGCTACGTCGAGTCTCCTGGTCGCTACGATCCGTGCATCCCTTACGATGGAAAACCCTCTTGGGCGGGCCACGCCTGATTCGTAGCCACGCTTGATTTGGAGCAACGATCGATGACTCGATTCCTCGCATTGATTCTCGCCGCGCTGACATCCGGTGCGGCGATGTCGCCGGGCGTACATTCGGCAGCAATTGCCAAGCGCGATGCGCGATTGGTGGGGCGATGGGACATTACCATTACCACGCCCAATGGTACCGCGCCGTCATGGATCGAGATCGATACGTCAGGTCGTGACGCACTGATCGGTCGCATTGTTGGGATTGTTGGCAGCGTTCGCCCTATCTCCGAGATAATTGCCGCTGGCGATTCGCTTCGCTTCGCCGTGCCGCATCAATGGGAGAATGGTGATGGCGATTTGCGAGTGGTATTCCGGCTGCAGGGAAATCGGCTGGTCGGCCGGATGACTTTCCCCGATAACACGACGCTCAATTGGCAAGGGGTCCGCGCGCCGCTATTACTGCGAGCTCGCCCCCCGGTGTGGAGCGCGCCGATCAGACTGCTTAATCAAAACGATCTCAATGGCTGGCAGCCAATGGGGGCTTCCAATCAATGGCTCGTTCGCAACGGCATTCTCACCAGCCCAAAGTCGGGCGTGAACCTCCGTACGGTGCGGACGTTCGGGGATTTCAAGCTTCACGTTGAATTTCGCTATCCGGGGGGGAGCAATAGCGGCGTTTATCTACGCGGCCGCCACGAAGTGCAGATCGAGGATGACTACGGACAGGAACCTTACTCACATCGCTTCAGCGGAGTCTACGGCTTCATAACGCCCAGTGAGATCGCAGCGCGTCCCGCAGGACAATGGCAGTCATATGACATTACGCTTGTCGGCCGCATGGTCACTGTCGTCGCCAATGGCAAGCAGGTCATCTGCGATCAGGAGATTCCCGGGATCACGGGCGGCGCAATCGACAGCAACGAGGGCGCGCCGGGACCGATTTACCTGCAGGGAGACCATGGCCCGATCGAGTATCGGAACATCGTGATAACTCCCGCTCGCTAGTACTCGTTATCTTTCGCGCGTTCTAACCAACAGATAATGCGATCAGGACTTTCGGCCGGGCTGATGGGTGTCGGCGGGATTTTTCTTGCCTTTGGTGTAACGGTGCTCACCATCGGCCTGTTCACCCGAACAAGCGACTGGCGCGGCGAGATGCCGGCGCTAATGACGGTCGGGCTGGGTTCACTCGTGATCGGCGGAGTGATGTTCGTGCTGGGGTGGCTGCTGCATCGGACGGGGCGCAGGTCGGACGAGAGAGTCTCGGCTTAGTTCGACGTTACTCGGCGGCGTCACCAACCGGTTCCTGGCGCTGGAAGCGGCAGGACTGAGGAAGCGCAGCGAAGCGACCAAATAGTCAGGCGTTGCGGATCGTACGCGATCCCTCGTCCCACGTCACTGCCGTCTTCCTGAAATAGGATTCGTTCGCCATGTGACAGGCGAGCGCGGCGTTGTGCCCGAAGACCACGTCCTCAACCACCGGCCGGCGCGTTCGCACTGCGTCGAAGAAATTCACCAGGTGCGGCCTGAAGTCGTCGTAATTCGACATTTGGTAGGTGACTGATTCCTGGGGCGGGAGCTTGGCTAGCTTGTCATCGTTTTCCGCGTGCCACTGCTTCTCGTATTGCTCACGCATCGCGCGCGGGAAGCTGCCGCTGTAATAGCATGGGTAGGTATCGATGCCAAGCTGCGGTGTGAAGCTGACGCTCGAGCCCGTCACCTCCAGCAGTCCCTTCGATCCCTGAATGCGATAAACCTCCGGCATGTCCGTCGCCAGGTTGAGGCGCATGTAGACGGGCAGATCGCCGAAGTAATAAACCGCGCTGTGAACGTCGGGCATGTTGCGCCCGTCCTTCCAGTGACGAATTCCCCCGACGGCGGCTGCAAATCGGGGCGGCTGGTTGATGCCGACCATGAACATGAAGCCGCTGATGAGATGTACGAGCAGATCGCCCGCGACTCCGGTTCCGTATTCTTTCCAGCAGCGCCACCGCGCGAAGACGTTGGGATTGAATGGGCGCTTCGGCACCACGTCACCCTGCCACGTATCCCAGTCGAGATTCGCCGGTGACAGATCGAACGGCGGCGGGTACTGCCACGCGCCGCAAGGATCGTTGCGGCCCATCGAGCCCTCGACCAGCATCAAATCGCCAAGGGAGCCGCGCGAGATAATCTCCTTCGCTTTGGCACAGACTTGTGAACTGACTCTTTGAGATCCGATTTGAACGATCCGACTAGTCTTCTTTGCGGCGTCCACCATTGCCACGCCGTCGGCGGCGGTGTGCGACATCGGCTTCTCGCAGTAGATGTCCTTCCCCGCATTGACCGAGTCGATCACGACCTGGCGATGCCAGTGATCAGGTACGGCTGCGACAATCGCGTCGATATTCTTGTTGTCGAGCAAATCGCGATAGCGGCGTGTCACCGGCAAGTCGGGCTTAACGATCTCTCGAGCGAGAACGTGTCGACCGTCATAGAGATCCGCGGCGCCAGCACACTCGACACCCGGTATCTGAATCGACGTGGAGAGCAGTCCTGAGCCCTCCATACCAACACCGATTATACCGAACCTCACCGTGTCACTCGGCGCCACGCGCTTGCCCGCTCCGGCGTCGGGCTCAGGCTTCAGGAAAATCGTTCTTGCGCCCATCGACCCGCCCGCCGCTGCTGCTGTGACCTCCAGAAATTCCCGTCGCGAGAAGTTGCTCTTCGTCATCGGTGAATCCCTCCCATTGGCGGTTGCGAGTCGGCGTCTTGCGAGTGTATCCCGACGGAGAATATCGTATCCCTAGCTGATCACCGATAGGAATCTCCCCTTCCCCGCCACCGCGATCGATCTCAAGGAGAACCCTCAATGAAGCGTCGTGAATTCCTGACAGCCATCGGCCTCGCCGCCGTCGGCAGCCAGCTCGGTTGTGCCTCGGCGGGTGCTGGTAGCAGCATCGGCGAACGGCGGTTGAGAAAGGTTGGCATCCAGCTGTACACGTTGCGCGACGACGCCCAGCGTGATCTGGAAGGCACGCTCGTCAACATCGCCAGGATCGGTTACAAGGAAGTCGAGTTGCTCAGCTCCATGAACAACTTCGGCATGCCGCCAGCGCAGCTGCGGGCGGTACTCGATCGGAACGGACTCGTCGCCCCTTCGACGCACGTCGAAGCGGGGATCTTCGACAACCTCGACCCGCAAATCGAGGCGGCAAAAATCCTCGGCCATCAGTACCTCATCGTCGCCAGTCTACCCGATGCGGAAAAGCTTGGGCTCGATGATTACCGGCGCTGGGCCGATCGTTTCAACGAGGCCGGCGCGCGCGCACTGCGCAGCAATATCCGCATCGGGTTCCACGACGAACCGTGGGACTTCCGCAACATGAGCGGCACCACTCCATACGACGTTTTTGTTCAACGCGTGGATCCTGCGGTGGTCGCACTGCAGCTCGACACCGGTAATGCCGCGGTTGGTGGAAAGGATCCGCTGGAATACATGCAGCGTTACGGCGCCCGTTATAATCTCTTTCACATCAAGGATGCGCCGAGCATTCCCGCCGAGCACGACGCCGAGCTGGGTAAGGGTGTCGTGAACTTCAAGCGCCTGCTGTCCATGATCGACAATGTCGAACAAAAACATCTCTACGTCGAACAGGAGACCTACCCGGGCGCCCCGTTAGACAGCGTCCGGCGCGATTACCAGTACATCACGACGCTGGAGTTCTGAGACGGAGCTGGGCCAACCGGCTACCAGCGGTCTAGCCGAAACGGAGTTAGATCAAAGCGCGAGCTGCCTTCGGTGAGCAGATCAGCCTGCACCTCGCCGATCGCACTCGCGAACTTGAAGCCGTGCCCGGAACAGGGGGACGAAACCAACACGTTGGGGTGCGCGGGATGGAAATCGATCACGAAATCGTGATCAGGCGTGTTGGTGAAAACACAAGTCGTAGAATCACGGACGCGCGCGCGGGAGAGTTCGGGCAGTACCGGTGCGAGCGCCGCCCGAAGCGGCTCGATGTCGGAATCGGTAACGACGCGGTTGACGCCGTCCGCAGCACCGACGATCTCGCCGTCATGCATCACAGACGTTTTCACACCCTTCGGCAATTCCGGAAATCCGTAACAGATTACACCGGGCTTGAACTCGTACGCGTAAATCGGGAAGTGCGTTGCCTGGTAATCGGACGCAGGCGCAGGAGTATTGAACCAGAAAACGGTTTGTCGCTCGATCTCCAAAGGAAGGTGCAGATCGCCGAGCAGCGAAGTCGTCCAGGCTCCCGCACTGAGCAGGAGTCGGTCACACTCGTAACTGGCGGTCGAGGTGACAACACGGACGCCGTGCTCGCTTGCGTTCCACGACAGCACCCGCTCGTTGAATCTCGCCTCAGCGCCGGCCGCCGTGGCAAGGTCGAGATGTGCTCGGGTGCAGGCCTCGGGGTCGAGATATCCGGCGCGCGGATCCAGTACGGCGACGACGTTCGAGCGGAGCTCGAATGGCGGGTATCTTTTTTTCACCTCCGCAGCCGACAGGATTTCGTGCGGTAGCCCGTGCTCACGCGCACTTCGCAGGGTACCGGTGACTACGCTCGCATCCAGCGGCCCAATCATCAAGCCACCATGAACGGTGAGTAGCGAGTTGCCGCTCGCAGCCTCGAGGTCGCGCCACAGATCGTGCGCGCGCTGAACGAGTGGTACGTAGAGAGGGTGCTCGAAGTACGTCTCGCGAATGATGCGGCTGTCGCCGTGGGAAGAGCCGCGATCGTGGAGCGGCCCAAACTGCTCGAGGCCGAGCACTTTCACACGGCGTCGGGCGAGATGGTAGAGCGTTGCGCTCCCCATCGCTCCCAGCCCGACCACGATGACGTCATAGCCACGCGAATTCGCCACTATTCCACTAATTTGAAGCGCGATGCAGAAACCATCGAATGTCTGCTCCGTAAGTATTCAGAAAGTGCTTACGACCCGGTCGCGAGGGCTAGATGGATCCTGATGTAGCAAACTTTGCTGTCGTTGCAGTCATCATCGTGGGCTTGGTCGGTGCCCTATCGGCGATTACGGTTGGGCTAGTGCGAGCATTGAAACCGAAACCCCCGACCCGTGCTTTACCGAACGCTTTCGAGTTTCAGGAACGCTTCGATCAATTGCAGCAGTCTGTCGACGCCATCGCCGTCGAGGTCGAGCGCATCGCCGAGGCGCAGCGATTTTCCGCCAAACTTCTAGCAGAGCGCAGTGAAACCCCGGCGCTTCCGCGTTAGAACACTTCTTCTCGCCTGGTCAACCTATTGGCTAGCATTGATTGCCGTCGGACTTTCGCCGGCGATTGCTGCCATCTGGCGCATGTCGCACCTTCCTCACGGAAATGGCAGCGTCAACGCCGGGTTCAATGCGGGCCTGTTGAGCGCCACCGTTCTACAGAATGGCGTCCCAACCTGGTCCGGCTCGATTTCTGTCCTGGGATTGACATTGCTGTTGGCCCTGCCGCCACTCGTGATGTGGGCCTTTTTTCTCTTCGCAGCGCCTCGCACGATCAATGCGGACGAAAGTGCGCTCAGCGGCCAATCGAGCGTCGCCGAGCTAAACGCGGGAGAGTCAGGCACTGAAAGCTTCAGAACTTCCGGCTCAACTTCGAAGCGCAGATCGCGCGAGGGAATCTGACCGATGCCATGTATCATGACACTGCTGGCTCTGGCGGCGCCGAGGTTGGTCGTCGCGCTGCTTTGGTTCTTCACTCACTGGTTTCGCGGTGTCTTCGACAACATTCTTTGGCCGATCATTGGATTCGTGTTCCTGCCGACGACACTCCTCTGGTATTCCTGCGTCCATAACTGGTTTGGCGGGCACTGGACGTTTTGGCCAATCGCCGGTCTCGTGCTCGCATTGCTGATCGACCTTGGTCCAGTAAGTGGCCGCAGGGTCCCCTACCGGCGTTAACCTCGACTCGAGATCACGACAATGCTTCCAAATTCTCGTGTAACAATCGGTGCCTTAATGCTGGCGCTCCTTGGGTGCAGCAAAGGCGAGAGCAACAACGCCGCGGACACGTCCAGAACCGGTGCCACCGCAACAGCGAATACAGCGGCATGCGCCGCTGATAATGGCGGCATCACATTGCCTGCCGGTTTTTGCGCCGTTGTTTTCGCCGACACTCTTGGCCATGTACGGCACATCGCAGTGAACTCGAGCGGGGACGTGTACGTCAATACCTGGAGCGGACCGTACTATCAGGGTCCGACGCACCCGGGTGGTTTTCTCGTGGCGTTGCGCGACACCAACAACGATGGGAAGGCTGACATAATCCGCCGCTTCGGGCCCGACGTTCAACGACACAATGGCGGAGGAACCGGCATCGCTCTTTACAAAAATGTCCTCTACGTCGAAGAGGGCGACAGCGTCGCGAAGCGCATCGCGCGGTACGCCGTTTCCACGGACAGCATGACTTCGACGTCGGCCGCCGAGGTCGTTGTAGATCGCTTGCCGGCGACACCAGACCATATGATGCATCCGTTCGTCATCGACGCGAGCGGCAACATTTTCATGAACGACGGGTCGGCGAGCAACTCGTGTCAGGTCCAGAATCGCACGCTGAACTCGCCGGGCCGAAAGGGATGTCCGGAGCTGATAACGCGCGCCGGCATCTGGCGGTACGACGCCAACAAGACAAACCAACACTTCTCACCGGCGGAGCGGTACGCAACAGGAATTCGCAACGCTGTGGGAATTGCTCTCGATCCAGGTGGTCAGCTCTATTCGACCCAGCACGGCCGAGATCAGCTTTATGAGAACTGGACGAAGTTGTACACGTCGGAGCAGGGACAGAATCTTCCCGCCGAAGAGTTGCTGCGCATCGAACAGGGCGGAGACTACGGATGGCCGTACTGCTATTTCGACGGACAGCAGCGCAAGCTCGTGCTCGCTCCCGAGTATGGTGGTGACGGCGGAAAAGCGGTTGGTGAGTGCGCGTCCAAAAAACCGCCTGCAGCGTTCTTCCCTGCTCACTGGGCGCCCGACGGATTGATGTTTTACACAGGGTCGATGTTTCCCGACCACTACCGAAACGGAGCCTTCATCGCGTTCCATGGTTCGTGGAACCGGGCGCCCGGTCCTCAGGGTGGGTACAACGTGGCGTTCGTGCCATTCTCCAGCGGCAATCCGACGGACCCGGCGAAGTATGAGATCTTCGCGGATGGATTCGCCGGTGCTACCAAGCAGCCGGATCGTGCAGCGCACCGGCCAACTGGTCTGGCCCAGTCGCTGGACGGTGCGCTCTACATAGCCGACGATCAGGGTGGCCGTATCTGGAAAGTCGTCTACCGAGGAAACGCCAAATAGCGCCGAACGCGTAACCGGCAGCCCGTCCCTATCGTCTAAGGAGTGAGCTCAGCGGCAGCCTATCTGGCTGCCGCTCGTCGTATCCCATCGGTAGGGACAATCAAATGAGTACTTCAGAATCGCTCGGCATTCGCCTTCTCGGCGCGGCATGCATTGCTGCATCTCTCGCTGCCTGCGGCGGCGGACATCACCTCGCCGAATACCCATTCGCCAGCAGAACACTGGCTGTGGTATACCTGGCCCCGCCGGCGCCCGAGCTTCTCACCAGCTATTACGATCTGACCAATTCGCAAAACCCGCTCGAAGCAGTCGTGCGCGGAGCCGCGGATGTAGCGCGTGAGCGTGAAGGTCGCCGCGCCAAGGCCCGCCTCGATAGCGCGGCAGCACGCATCGACATCCCGACTGTGTTGGCGCAGCGCACTCTTCAACGCGCCAGCCGATACCTCGGTACGCGTCCTGTCACCGATGAGAATCAAGCAGACTATCTGATGGAAGTGCGGCTCGAGCGGTTCGGCATCAACGCGAAGGCTGACGAAGCCACCTATCTGTTTACGTTCGCTGAAGCGGTTTTGATCGACCGCCGCACAGGCCGCGAGATCTGGAACGTCAATGTTCACGGACGCGATCGCCTGACGCCTTACGTCGAGGCAGCCAGCCCGATTCCCGGATCGGTGATCGCCGCCGGAACGCTGGGAAGCGTCCGCGTCGCCGATTTCCAGAATGCGCTCAATGAGTTGATCGATTACTCGTCGACGCTGATCACGAACGAGCTGCGTGCCGCCTTGAGGGACGTGCGTAGCAAGTAAGAAGTAGCCTCGACAAAACTTTACATCTCCGCAGAGCGCTGCCGCTTGCAGCGCTCAATGGATGGACGTAGGTTCGGCTGGCTCTACCGCGGCTGAAGCAGTCGCTTCCATCCATCAGGAGGGTACATGTTCGGGTCCCACCGCATCACGCACCCCGCGCTCGCCTGCTGCGCGATCGTCATCGCAGCCTGTGCCAAGAAGGAGAACGCGGCCGTCGACTCTTCCTCTGTGGCGGCGTCGACAACTTCTTCCACAACGATGTCGGCACCTGCAGCGACGCCCATTAACCTCGCAGACGTCGCGGGCAAGTGGAACATGCGAGCGGTGCCGGCAACTGGAGCGGACACCACGGCGACGACCTACGTTTTGACGGCGACGAACAGTCCGTCAGGCTGGACGATCACGTTCCCTGGCCGCAAGCCACAACCCGTTCAAATCTCTGCGGAAGGCGACAGCATCGTTATTACCTCGCCAACACCCTACGCGAGCGCTCGGCGCAAAGGTGTTCAGGTAACAACGAACGGCGTGCTGCGCCTCCAGAATGGCGATTTGGCTGGCATGACAACCGCGCACTACGCCGTGAAGACGGCTGACTCCGTTCTTACGCTGAACGTGACTGGAGTGCGCTCGAAGTAAGGCTTACGAACGCGAGCCGGATGTCACCGGCGGCTTGATCGGAGGAAGCGCTGCTTCGATCTCGCCCCGGTGAGGCTCGAGCCAGGGTGGCAGCACGAGGTGTTCGCCGAGCGTTGCCGGATCTTCGTCGATTGCGAAGCCCGGTCCGTCGGTCGCGATCTCGAACAGCACGCCACCCGGCTCGAGAAAATAGACTGACTTGAACCAGAACCGATCGATCACTTCGGTCGGCCGACGATGAGCTCTCGCAATTCGTTCGCGCATCGCGAGCTCCGGTGCATCATCGGGCACTCGCCACGCAACGTGGTGCACTCCACCAGTGCCCCATCGTCCACGAGACTCCGCTGGAATCTCCCGAATTTCCAGATAACGACCGGAGCCCCCACCGCCGATCTCGAACCCTGCCCACTCGCCCTCAATGCCAATGTCAACGAAGCCAAGCACGCCGGTGAGAAAGTTCGACGTTGCTGTGAGGTCGGTCTCCCATAAGC
>DASUZC010000240.1:0-14755 GCA_036377095.1 Gemmatimonadaceae bacterium | reverse complement strand
ACCGTGCCGCGTGCGAAGCGGCCTTTGCCGCTGACCTGCGCGGTAACCAGATCGCCCGGTGCTGTCCGCGGAATGAACACCACGAGGCCTTCGCTCCGCCCTACTCCATCGCCCCCGGCCGCAATCGAGTCGATCGCTACGGTTTCCACCGGCATCAGCTGCGCAAACCCTCGATCAGACCAGCACGTAGCCACGCATCCTCGCCGCCACCCGTTCCGTTTGCCGGCTGGGTTGCTGGATTGGCGCGATTGACGGTCGGGGAGACACGCTCGCGCTCCGCTATGAGCGCGCCGGCAATCGCCGCAACTCGAATTTTTTCCTCACTGGGCGCGCGCTGAAGAATCTCGTGGAGGCGCCGCTCGAGCCACTGGATGTCGATGTCACCAGCCCGAAACTCGGCGTCATCCATCAGCCGAATATGAAAGTCGCGCGATGTTTCAACGCCCTGCACCACCAGATCGACGAGCGCTCGTCGCATCCGCGTTACCGCCTGCTCCCGATCCGGTCCCCACACGATCAGCTTCGCCAGCATCGGGTCATAATGAAGCCCGATTTCGGTTCCAGTCTCGATTCCACCATCCCAGCGGATTCCAGGACCGCTCGGGAGATGCAAATAGCGGATGCGACCCGTCGAGGGCAGAAAATTATTCGAGGCATCTTCGCTCGTTATCCGGCATTCGATTGCCCAGCCGCGCGGACTGATTTCTTCCTGCGAAAACGGCAACGGCTCACCCGCTGCAATCCGCAGTTGCCAATGCACGAGATCAATCCCCGTCACGAGCTCGGTGACGGGATGTTCGACCTGGATGCGGGTGTTCATCTCGAGGAAGTAATACGAGCCGTCGCGGGCGAGGAGAAATTCGCACGTCCCTGCATTGACGTACCCGGCGGCCTTCGCCATTCGCACCGCGCTCTCACCCATCCGGCGGCGCAGATCTGCATCGACGGCGACGCTTGGCGCTTCTTCGACCATCTTCTGGTGGCGGCGCTGCACCGAGCACTCGCGTTCACCGAGCGAGAGCGCAGTGCCGTGCGCGTCGGCGAGCACCTGGATCTCAACGTGCCGCGGTCGTTCGACGAATTTCTCGATGTAGACGGCGTCGTCGCCGAAAGCGCCCTTGGCTTCGCGCCGCGCGGCGTCGAGCGCGCTTGCCAGATCCTTGGGCGCTTTGACGACGCGCATTCCCTTACCTCCTCCGCCGGCCGCCGCCTTCAACAGAATTGGATAACCGAATTCCGTTGCCAGCTTCTCGGCACTTCTGGCATCGGTAAGCGGCTCGGTCGTGCCGGGAACGACGGGGACGCCGTGCGCGATCGCCAGCTTACGCGCCGCGGTCTTGCTTCCCATGGCGGCGATGGCTTCAGCAGATGGACCAATCCACACCAGTCCAGCATCACGCACCGCCCGCGCGAACCATTCGCGCTCGGCGAGAAATCCGTATCCGGGGTGGATTGCCTCGGCGCCCGTCTGCCGGGCGGCTTCGATGATTTTCTCGCCGCGCAGGTAGCTCTCGCGGGACGGCGGCGGGCCAATCAGAACTGCTTCATCGGCCTCCCGCACGTGAGGTGCGCGCACATCGGCTTCGCTGTACACCGCAACGCTCTTGATTCCCAGTTCCTGGCACGCGCGGATGATGCGCACGGCAATCTCGCCGCGATTGGCGATCAGGACTTTTCTGAACACTGCTAGAGCGGAATGTTGCCGTGTTTTTTCGGCGGGTTTTTATCGCGTTTGGTGCGCAGCGTCTCCAGAGCGTCGATCAACGCCGGCCTGGTGTTGCGGGGATCGATAATGTCATCCAGGTAGCCGCGTCCTGCGGCGATGTATGGGTGAGCGAATTTCTCGCGGTACTCCTCGATCTTCGAGTCAGTAGCCGCGGCTGGATCGGAACTCTCAGTAATCTCCTTTCGAAAAAGAATCTCGACGGCGCCCTTCGGGCCCATTACCGCGATCTCGGCAGTTGGCCAGGCAACGTTGAAATCTCCGCGAATGTGTTTTGAGCTCATAACGTCGTAGGCACCACCATATGCCTTGCGCGTAATAACAGTCAGCTTCGGGACCGTCGCTTCGCAGTACGCATAAAGCAGCTTCGCACCATGCTTGATTATGCCGCCATGCTCCTGCGCCACGCCCGGCAGGAATCCGGGAACGTCCTCGAATGTGACGAGCGGGATATTGAACGCATCGCAGAAGCGAATGAATCGCGCGCCCTTGAGCGAGGCGTTGATGTCCAGGACACCCGCCAGGAACGCCGGCTGATTTGCCACGATTCCGACACTGAAGCCTCCAACGTGCGCGAACCCGCAGATGATGTTCTCCGCGTATTCGCGTTGGACTTCGTAGAACTCGCCATCGTCGACGATACGCTGGATGACGTCGTGCATGTCGTACGGCTTGTTGGCGTTGTCGGGGACGATGTCGAGCAGCGTTTCGTCGCGACGATCGCGCGGATCCGTCCCGGCGCCACGCGGCGGCTCGGACAGATTGTTCGACGGTATGAAACGGAACAAGTCGCGAATTCGCTGCAGGCATTCCGCCTCGGAATCGCTGACGAAATGCGCAACTCCAGACTTCATCGCGTGAGTGTCCGCCCCTCCCAGCTCCTCCATCGTTACGTCTTCATGGGTGACGGTTTTCACGACGTTGGGACCGGTGACGAACATGTACGACGTGCGCCGGACCATGTACGTGAAATCCGTGATTGCCGGAGAATAGACCGCCCCGCCCGCGCATGGGCCCAGAACGGCAGAGATCTGTGGAATTACTCCCGACGCCAGCGTGTTGCGCAGGAAGATCTCCGCGTATCCGCCGAGGGACACCACGCCCTCCTGAATTCTCGCCCCGCCGGAATCATTGAGACCGATCACCGGAGCGCCGTTACGCATCGCCAGATCCATGATCTTGACGATTTTTTCGGCGAACGATTCCGACAATGAGCCGCCGAAAACGGTGAAATCCTGCGAGAAAACGTAGACGAGTCTACCGTCTATTTTCCCGTGCCCGGTTATTACGCCATCACCGTAGAACTTCTGTTGATCGAGTCCGAAGTCAGTCGAGCGATGCACCACGAATCGATCGAGCTCGACGAAGCTGCCTTCGTCGAGAAGAAGATCGAGACGCTCACGCGCGGAAAGCTTGCCCTTCTCGTGCTGCGCGCTGAGCCGAGCTTCGCCGCCACCGAGCTCCGACTCAGCGCGGCGGCGCTCCAGCAGCTCCAGTTTTTCTTTCATGGTCATCGCAGCGAAAAGCTAACTTGGCGCCGAACGGGCTTCTAGCTCGCGACGCCGCGGGATCTGGCGGGCGGCGCGTGCATTGCGTTGCTTATCACGCGAACGAAGTCAAATCACCCGTCCGAATTGACTCGACCAAGAAAAAAAGGCGGCCGGCCGCGCAAGCGTGGTCGCCGCCGTCCCGCACAACAGCACACCTCGCTTCCGACCAGTCGGAACGCCTACACTGCAACGAGGCAATGGCTTCTCGACCGGCACGGGCCAGTGTGCGCGTACTGTGAGCGACGTGTGACGCCGGAGACGATCACGATGGATCACGTCACGCCGCGCAAGGGAAAGACGGCGTACGACCGCCGCGACAACCTGGTGCTGGCCTGCGCGTCGTGCAACGCCCTCAAGGCTGACCAGCCTTTTTTGGCGTTTCTGCTGGGGCGTCGCTCGCGCGCCGGAAGTCTACTGCGCTACGGTACGCACCTCAGTCCGATGCTTCTCGATCTTGCCCGGGAAATCGCGGGGCCGGAGGCCGCAGCTCGTGCCGAGCGCCTCGCCGATCCGGATTATCCTTACCTGGACTAGGTCCCGGTCGGCTTGAGCTCGCTGTCCCGCACTTCTTCGGGGCCTGATGAATCGCCATCGTCGGTGGCCGGTGGGGCAGGCTTCGAGGAATCGTTGCGGCGATTCTTCGACTTGAGACGAGCTTTCAGGAAGGCCAGCACATCCATCTCGTGTTGACGGAGCACAGGACCGCGCACCTTACGCTGGTTCCATTTTCGTTCGGGGAGCGGCGGCAGGACCGACCCCTCCAGATATGCTTCGATCAGCGCCGGGTGGATGTAGTATTTGCGACAGACGCTGCGCGTGTTGCCAAGTCGCTTGGCGGTGAGATCGACCGCGGCGACGATATTCTTTTCCGCTTCCCGTTTCGTGTTTGCTGGTCCGATGGCGCGCAACGTCTCTGCGGCTAACATTGTCCCCGCCCAGGTGCGGAAATCTTTTGCCGTGACGTCGCGGCCAGTGATGTCCTGCAGATAGGCGTTCACATCTTCGGCATCTACGGTTTGCTTCCGGCCTTCGTCATCGAGGTACTTGAAAAGCTCCTCGCCGCGCAGCTCCTGGCAGCGTTGAACAATGCGCGCGATCCGCTTGTCGGCGACTGAGACAGCGTGCTGGATGCCGCTCTTGCCGCGGAACTCGAATCGCATCTCCGAGCCGACCACTGCGACATGGCGCCGGCGGAGCGTTGTGAGGCCAAAGGATTTGTTCGCCTTTCGATACTCGTCGGATCCGATGCGGATCAACGTCGTTTCCAGCAGCCATACCACTGTCGCCATGATCTTCTCACGCGCCAGACCAGGCAAGTCGACGTCTGACTCGACCCGTTCGCGGATCTTCCACAGCACATCGCTCAGCTCGAACATCCGCTCGAACTTGGTGCCGTCGCGGTGCTGTCTGAAATGCGGGTGATACCGGTACTGCTTTCGCCCGCGAGCATCGCGCGCAGTCACCTGCAGGTGTCCGTCCTCATGCGGACAGATCCAGACATCGGTCCAGGCCGGTGGGATGACCAGCGACCGAAAGCGCTTGAGGGCGTCGCGGGAGCGGATGACAGCCCCGTCGGGTCCGATGTATGTGAAGCCGCGACCGTGCCGATGCCGGCGAATTCCCGGCATCGAGTCGCTTACATATCGGAGTCCCGCCGCAGCGGCGGATCCCATGTATTCATGGGCAACGGACTGTCCCAGCTTTCCTCCTCGCGCTGACTCGCGCGGCAGTAGCGTCCCCGGCGCAGGACGCTGCTGATGCGGGACGTCGCGATATGGACGAGAAGGGAGCGCGGCGGCAACCGATAATGCGACTTAACGGCCGCCGAATGCCTCTAATGCGGTTCAGTCATCACAAAGAAGGCTTTCTCGCCTGGCACGCGGCGCCCAGCTGCAAGCAGCGCGTAGCGGTGTAGTGCGCCTTTCAGTTCGCTGTGGTACTCGCAGTGGGCAGCGTAAAGTAGAAGGTGCTCCCCAGCCCGACGTGACTCTCCACCCAGATCTTCCCGTTGTGCGCCTCGACGATCCCTTTCGCGATCGCGAGGCCGAGGCCGATGCCGCGGCGATCCGACGGCTTTGCCTGCCAGAAGCGGCCAAAGATGTGAGGCACCTGCTCGGCAGGTATGCCGGGACCCGTATCGATCACGCCAAAGCGCACCTCGCCATCAATCTGCTCGGCAGTGATACTCACGCGCCCGTTGCGAGGCGTGAATTTCACAGCGTTGCCGACGAGGTTGGACAACACCTGCTGAATTCGCGCTGAATCGGCAAGCACAAATGGCAGGCCTTCGTCCACGTTCGACTCGAGACGGATCGTGCTGCCCGATGCCAGTGGACGAAGCATGTCGACGGTATCGTTGATCAGCCCGACCGGCAGCTCGGGTTTCGCGTCAATCGCGAGACGCCCCGACTCCATTCGCTTCACGTCGAGCAGATCCTGAATCATGCGGTTCATGCGATCCGCGGCGCGACGAACGATCTCGACTTGTCTCCTCTCCTGCACCATCTCCGGTGGCGTCGACTCCAGCATCAAACTCACGGCCATTGACACCGTGTTGAGAGGATTTCTCAAATCGTGAGCGACAACTGCGAGTACATCATCGCGCGCACGTGTTGCCTGCTGCGCCTCGTGGAAGAGACGCGCATGCTCGACGACGACTGCAGCGCGACGCGCAAGATCGGCCGCCAGCGACAGATCAGCGATCGAGAAACGTCGGCCGGAAGTGTCCGATGTCACCAGCGTCAGCGCGCCGAGTGGCTTGCCAGACGAAGCGATCGGAACGCAGATGAGCGAACGCGGACCAAGAGCATCCACGATTTTTCGCTGCCCGTCCTCGGCAAACGACAGCCGGATGAATGCCGGTGTCACCTCTCTTTCCAGGACCGGCTCCCCCGTCGCCATTACCCGCATCAATGGATGGTGCGCCGTCAGCGCGCTACGCGGGAACGTCGCGACTTCGCGCAGTAACTGCGACTTTGTGGGATCAGCATGCGCTTCGCCAATCCGCTCGAAACGATCCTCGGCTTCGACAATGTCGAGCGCGCAGTAATCGGCGAACGCCGGAACAGCGAGGCGCACTAATGCAGCCAACGTTGTCTGGTAGTCGAACGAAGCGCTTAGCACGCGGCTGGCTTCGGCGAGGAGCGCGGCACGCCGTTCGGAATTTTCGGCCTCCGCGCGAGCCGCCTGCTCTTGCGCAAGTTCGTGCGCCTGGCGCTCTGCCTGGCGACGCGCAGTCACATCGCGGAAGCTCCATACGCGTCCAACTGGAATGTCGTTAATGCGCTGGGGCTGCGAATAACGCTCGAAGGTTCTGCCGTCCTTCAGCTCGAGAACATCGTAGCTCGCTTCTTCCGGATGACGATAGAGCTCAAGGACCTTGGCAACGAACTCGTCCGGGTACAACAGCTTTTCAAGCGCGGCGTTGATCGCGGTTTGGTCGTCCCCGCTTCCGAAAATCTCGGGTGGGATTTCCCACATGTCCGCGAGTTTCTGATTGAAGTTGAGGATCTTTCCATTGAGATCGACGACGAGTATGCCATCCGCAGTCGATTCCAGCGTCGCTCGCAGCAGGGAGAGTGAGCGGCTCGCTTCACTCTGCGCTTCGCGTCGTTCGGTGATGTCTTCTATGAAAGCGACAAGATAGAGCGGTTCGAGGGCGGCCGACCTGACCACTGACACCGTGAAATTGACCCAGATGGTCCGGCCATCTTTCCGGATAAACCGCTTCTCGATTCTGTAATCGGGACACTCTCCACAGCGGATGCGCTCAATGAAGTTCAGGCTCCGCTCGGCATCGTCCGGGTGCGTGAGATCCTCTACGTTCAGCTGAAGGATTTCCTCGCGGGTGTATCCGGTGATCTCGCAGAAGCGTTGGTTGACCGAGATCCATTCTTCATCGAGCGTCAGGTGGGCGATTCCGACGGCTGCCTGCTCGAAGGTGGCGAGCAGCAGGTGACCCGGCCCTCCAAGGGGCACGGCGTATTCGGCTGTCCAACCCGGTACGGCCGAGTTAGGCGCTCGATCTTTCGGATCAATAGCTGACGCTGCAGGCAACATGAGACCTCGGCGAAGAGGAAGACTCACGTGACACGCTCATGGAACGATGTCTAATCTTGCATCGTGTACGCCCTTGCAACAGAACGAGTTTCGTTGACCCCGCCAGATCTTAGGTTAGCTCGTCGAGCTCCCGTAAGGACGGTATCCGCCAGGCGGTGACACCAACTATCCCCAACGTCACGACTCCCCCAAGAACCACCGAACGAACGGTACCCAGCAATTTCGCCGCGACCCCCGACTCGAACGAACCGATCTCGTTGGATGAACCGATGAAGATCTGATTCACAGCCGAGACTCTACCGAGCAGCTGCGGAGGCGTGCGCAATGTCAGCAGGGTCGACCGGATGACTACACTCACGTTGTCCACCATTCCGCTGATGACAAGCAGCGCCAGAGAGAGCCAGAACCAGCGCGACAGCGCAAACAGAATCCAGCAAAGTCCAAATGTGGCGACACAGTAAAAGAGTGTCGGCCCGGCATTTCTGAGCCGACGGTGGACAAGCAGCAGCGAGATCAATACTGCGCCAGCGGCTGGCGCCGCGCGCAGAATGCCAAGGCCTTGCGGCCCAACATGCAGAATTTCCGACGCAAAGATCGGCAGCAACGCGGGTGCTCCGCCAAACAGGACTGAAAGGAGATCGAGCAGCTGGGCCCCGAGCAGTTCCGGTTGTTTCAGAAGAAAGCGGATCCCGACGGTGAGATTCTCGCGGATTGGCATGTCATCCGGTTCGACCGGCAACCGCTGATACGCGATCTGCGAGAACAGAAATACGGCGACAGCGCAGAGTATCGTTTCGACAATGTAGGACAGCCGCGCACCGGAAAAGCCGTACAGCATTCCACCCGCGGCGGGCCCGACGACGGCGGCGAATTGCCAGAGAGAGGAACGCCAGGTGATAGCGTTCGTATATGTCTCGCGTGGTACGATTTCGGCGCCAAGCGCAGTGCGGGCGGGCTGGAAGAAGCTGCGCGCCAGGCCGCTGACGCTCACGACTCCGTAAATCGGAAGTAGCGTTCGGCTGAGCAGCCGCTCTGAGTAGACCGTCAGAAAAAGCAGCGCCGCGCCGCATCCCAGTTGAACAACCAGTGCGATCAGCGAGAGACGCTTTCGATCGTACCTGTCAGCTATGTGACCCGCATACAGGGCCGCACCGATGAAGGGCAGAGCTTCCGCCAGACCGACAAGGCCGAGCGAGAGCGGATCCTTCGTAATCGCATACACCTGCCAGGCGACCACCGTCGCCTGAATCATTGTGCCGAGGGTTAGCGCCACCAGACTGGCGACGTACCACAGAAAATTCGGATTGCGAAGGGAAACGTACGGATCGTGGTGCTGTGGCAAAGTGCGTACACCGGTTCTATTTTGAATCAGGCAATCGGTCTGAGGAGGCAGAATGATAACCGCTGCAGCAACGACACCCGGAGCCATCAGACCTGCGAGTGACGAGTACCTGCCCTACTATAGCAGGTACATCGAGCGCGTCCCCGATGGCGATGTTCTTTCCACACTCAGTCAGCAAATCAGCGAGACGATCGCCTTGTTGCGCGGCTTGCCTGAATCGGTCGCGAACTATCGCTATGCTCCCGACAAATGGAGCGTCAACGAGCTCGTCGGACATCTAATCGACAGCGAAAGACTCTTCACGATTCGCGCATTGCGATTCGCGCGTGGAGACGCGACCCCGCTCCCCGGATTCGAGCAGGACGATTATGTCCGCGGCGCCACGTTCGATGCTTACCCGCTCTCAGAGCTCGCTTCCGAGCTTCACGTAGTTCGCCAGTCGACGTTGTACTTCTTCCGTCACATTGATGACGACGCTTGGGCACGCCGCGGTATAGCCAACAACGCCGAGGTATCCGTGAGAGCGCTGGCCTACATCATTGCCGGCCACGAGCTTCACCACCGCGAGATTCTGCGGACGCGATATCTGTAAGAAAAAAACGCGCGGCGGGATGGATCCATCCAGCCGCTCGCTCGCCTGTTCTGCGGGGCTACGCTATTACGAAAGCGAGTCGCAGCTTCTCGGATCGCCGGATTGGAACCCGCGGTTGAAGGCGGCCGAACGCTGCGCCGCGGAGCCGTGCGTGAACGAATCGACGTTGATGCGGCCGGTCTGTCGCTGCTGAATGCGATCGTCGCCGACGGAAGAAGCGGCGTTGAGAGCCTCTTCCACATCCCCTTGCTCGAGCATACGCCGCTGACCAGTCGAATGCGCCCAGATTCCGGCGTAACAATCGGCTTGCAGCTCCAGTTGAACCGAAAGCTGATTCGCCGCGTCAGGTCTCGCTTCCTGTAACTGCCTGACCCTCGCATCTGTTCCGACCAAATGCTGCACGTGGTGCCCGAGCTCGTGAGCGATCACGTACGCCCGTGCAAAGTCTCCCGTCGCGCCGAATTTCCGCTGCAACTCGTCGAAGAAGCCGAGATCCAGGTAGACCCGCTCATCGACTGGGCAATAGAACGGGCCCATCGCCGATTGAGCTGTACCGCACCCCGACTCTGTACCGTCACGAAACAGCACCAACTTGGCCGGGTGAAAGTTCGGGAGAGTCTTGGCCCAGGTATTCTGCACATCATCCAGCACGAACGATACGAATTGAACTTGAGGCTCTTGAGCCGCGGAATCCGCGGCGCTCATCGGTTCACTGGTCGCGCCGACTGCCGGCTGCACACCGAGATCAGAGAAGAGATTGCGTCCGAATAACAAACTGAGCGCGAGCACGACGACCGTTCCGCCGATACCAAGGCCTCTGCCCATGCCGCCACCGACCGAGCGCCTATCCTCGAGGTTCGGGCTGCGTCCTCCGGGTGTCCAACGCATTGCTTGCCTCCGCAGTGTTGTAACTCCGGAGACGTCTAGGGCAAGAAACTCGCCCGCGATCGGTTAGGCGACCAGAATCGAGTTAGTGCGCCAGTCGATCTCTATAAGTGCTTTAATGATCGTCGGATCGAAGTGGCTGCCGGAGCGCCGGCGGATCTCAGCCAGCGTCTCATCAATTCCCCACGCCGGCCGGTAAGGACGCTCGTGGGTGAGAGCGTCAAGGAAGTCTGCGACGGCAACGATACGCGCTTCGAGAGGAATGCTCTGCCCCGACACGCGATCAGGATAGCCTGAGCCGTCCCACCATTCGTGATGACTGCGAGCAATCCGCTGCGAGAAGCGAACGAGCTCGGAGCGACCCTTCGACAGCATTCGCGAGCCGATGACTGTGTGCATTTTCATCAGCTCGAATTCCTCCGCCGTGAGAGGTCCTGCCTTGAGCAGAATACTGTCCGGGATGCCGACCTTGCCGATGTCATGGAGCGGGGCCGCGCGACGAATCAGCTCGATCGTGGTGTTCTCCACGCCAATTGACTGAGCGAGGCGCGCTGAGACCTCGGCGACGCGCTTGGTGTGATTTCCGGTATCGTCGTCGCGGAATTCGACCGCGGCCGCCAACCTCTCCAGAACTTCGAGCTGCGATTGTTCGAGCTCCTGCGTGCGCTCCGCAACCTTCCGCTCCAGATCCGCGTTCTGATCACGCAGCCGCTGATAGAGGAATTGCGTCTCCAACAGATTGCGAATGCGCAGCAAGACTTCGGCGGAATCGAACGGCTTGCCGACGAAATCCTTGGCACCGAGTGCGAGGGCGCGACGCTTTACATCGGCGCTGTCATCCGCCGTGATCATCAAAACGGGGACGTGTGAGCGCCCATTGTGCGCGACAATCTCCTCCAGTACCTGAAAACCATCCTTCTCGCGCATGTGCACGTCGAGGAGCACCAGATCCGGATGGAACTCGGCGTAAATGGGTAGCGCTTCCGCGGCATTGGTTGTCCAGCGGACGTGCTCGTATCCGTCTTTCTCAAGAATGCGCGTGAGCAGGCGGATATTCTGCTCCTGATCGTCGATGACCAGGATTTTTGCCGGTCGCTCGCGCTTTATCGGCTTGGACTTTTTCACTAGGCGATCTTCGTCGAAGGTTTGTCGAGGACCGCTTTGACGGCGGCGCGCAGCGATTCGGCCGTAAAAGGCTTCTGCAGAAACTCGGTTTCGGAGGTTCTGATACCCCGACGCAAGATCTCGTTGTCGGTGTAACCCGACATGAACAGGACTCTCATTCCCGGGCTCAGTTCGTTCAGCTCATCCACCATTCCACGCCCTCCCAGGGTCGGCATCTCGACGTCGGTGAGAACGAGGTCGATCTCGCCGACTTCCTCCGCCGCGATGCGCAGCGCCATTGCTCCGTCGGACGCTTCAAGCACCCGATACCCGCACGCTGACAGGATTCGTTTCGCGAGCCGGCGCAGCGCCTTCTCGTCGTCAACCAGAAGAATCGTCTCGCGACCAGTGTGCGCGCCGTGCTTGAGGCGACGTACTGAGCGCGATTCCGCATCGGCTGCCTCGCGTTCGAGTCGCTCTTCCGGCGACTCCTTGAGAGGCGACCCCGGCAAAGGCACTTCTGCGCCACCGCGATCGAGTCCGGTCGGCTGGGGCAAAACGCGCCGTGATGTCAACAGGAGCTTCTTGGTAATTGATTCAGCGCGCTCCGCGGCCTGACGGATGTCGACTGCTTCCTGCGTGGAGAGTTTCGCATCGCGCAGGATCGTCTCCAGCAAATCCGCATTCATGCGAATCACGGTGAGCAGGTTGTTCAGCTCGTGTGCGCCACGTCCGGCAACGTCAGCGAATGTATTGAGCTCCTGCGCCTTTACGGCGAGCGTCTCTTCGACCGGACGTCCGGCGGTAAGATCCTCAAGGGCAAGCAGAATCGTCGCTTCGTCAGGATTCGCGGACGGAACCAGTCGTGCGCTGAGCCAGAGAACTCCGCGGCCGCCTTCCTTGTCGTCGTGAACGAGCTCGAAGTGATCGGACTGCGGCTCGCCGGCGCGTACTGCTTCAAGCATTGCGCGTAGCTTCTCATCCCACGCGCGCCCCCCCAGCTCATAGACCTTTTGCCCGACACACTCTTCAGGAGCAAGACGAAACATGCCGTAGAAGGCACGATTTGCCGCTCGAACTACGAGCTGCGTGTCGAGGACGAGGAGGGCTTCACCGTTGGTATTGGTATTGGACGTCGACATGGAGGGATAGCACGGAGATTACGGTCTGACTCTACAGTACTAGACGATCCATCCGTGTCCCGTGGCACGGCCCCCGCCCGGAGAGCTAACCGCCGCTCCGAACGCCCTCGACGATTGCTTCGACCATGGCGGCGTTTCCGCGCGACTGCGAATCCTCGCCGCCGCTGGCGCCTTTGAAATTGTAGGCAGACACAATTGCCTGCAGATGGTCGCGCGACAGCGCGCTCAACTCGCTGCGAAGAATTCCTTCGCCCTGGGAAAAAACTTCAAAAGGGTCAAGAATGGGCCGCGAGCTTATCGGCGCCCGACGCGGTGTCGGGGCCGAGCCGCGCCGTGCGCTTCCACCGAAGTTCATAGCAACAGAAGGCGCCGCCGCGTACCCGCCGGAGGCGTGTCCTATCGCGCGTGCGAGAGCGCCCTCCAGATACACCTTCGTCAAACCTTGCGCCCAGTACTCGAGATTCATGCGATTGGGCTGCGTCGTTTCGCGGCCGGAATCGAGTGCAGCAATCCCATCACCGACGGGCACAAACTCGAGCCAACCTTCCCAAAGGCCGCCTGTAACCTCTCTGCCCGACGCTTGCGCGAAGTAGGCTGCGCCGTTCGGAGCCGTGATCGGCTCGTCAAACTTTACCAGGATCTCCGCCATTGGTCCCCCTTGATCAACTGGCTAATGTGCAACCTGCGGACCGTACCGGAAAATAAAAGAGGCCGCCACTCGTTGAGCGGCGGCCCCTTTCTTGACCGGTGAACTACGCCGGCTCTTCTATGTACGAATCAGGCGGCGTCGGAATTGGATCCGACATGTTGTAATCGTCGGATTCCATCGGAATCACCTTGGACGGTGTTTCTGGACGCGGCGGCTGATCCTCGGGGATCGCCGTCACGGCGAGAACGATGCGACGGTGGATCGGATCGACCTCGAGAACTCTCAGATCGAGATTCATCGTCTCGTAAACAATGTCCGCAGGACTGTTCACCGGTTGGCCGAAATTGAGCTGGCTCACCGGAACGAAGCCTTCGATGTCGTTGCCAATATCGACGACCACGCCCTTGTCCATCAGTCTCACAACCCTACCACGCAGCTCGGTGCCGACCGGATAGGTCTCGCCGATGCGCAGCCATGGATCCTCCGTCGCCTGCTTCAGGCCGAGAGAGATTCTCTTGTTCTCCGCATCTACGTTCAGGATCACGACATCTACCGCATCACCCTTCTTCACGACTTCCGACGGATGCTGAACGCGCTTCGTCCATGACATGTCGGAGATGTGAATCAGTCCGTCGATACCCGGCTCGATCTCGACGAAGGCGCCGAAGCTCGTAAGATTGCGCACCTTGCCGTTGAGACGCGTGCCGACCGGATACTTCTCCGGCAGCATCATCCACGGATCCTGCTCCGTCTGCTTCATGCCGAGCGAGATCTTCTCTTCGTTCGGATCGACCTTGAGCACGACTGCTTCGATCGTCTCGCCGATCGAAACCAGCTTCGACGGATGACGAACGTTCCGCGTCCAGCTCATCTCGCTGATGTGCACGAGGCCTTCGATACCCGGCTCCAGCTCGATGAATGCGCCGTAGTTGGTGATCGAGACGACCTTGCCCGACACTCTGGTGCCCACCGGATACTTCTCGGCGACATCCTTCCACGGGTAACTCTGAAGCTGCTTGAGACCGAGCGAGATTCTCTCGCGGTCCCAATCGATGTCGAGGACTTTGACTTCCAGCTCCTGACCGATGTGCACCATCTCCGACGGATGCTGAATGCGTCCGTAGGACATGTCGGTGATGTGGAGCAACCCGTCGACGCCACCGAGGTCGATAAATGCGCCGAAGTCGGTGATGTTCTTGACGACTCCTTTGCGCACCTGATCCTTCTGCAGCTCCTTCATCAGCTTCTCGCGCTTGCCTGCTCTCTCCTGCTCGAGGATGACGCGGCGCGAGACGACGATGTTGCGACGGCGCTTATTGAGCTTGATGATCTTGAAGTCGAAGGTCTGGCCGAGCAATTCGTCGACGTTCGGAACGCGACGCAGGGCGATTTGCGAACCTGGGAGGAAGGCATCCACTCCCATGAGATCCACAACGACACCACCCTTGATCTTTTTGACCAGCGTGCCACGCACCGGCTCGTCGTTCTCGTAAGCGACGCGGATGCGCTCCCACACGCGCATGAAGTCCGCTTTCTTCTTCGATAGAACGACCGATCCTTCCTGATCTTCGAGGTGCTCGAGGAGAACTTCGACTTCGTCGCCCGCCTTGAGGTCAGGAAGATCCTTGAACTCTTCGAGCGGAATCGTCCCTTCGGACTTAAAGCCGATGTCGAGGACGACCATGTTGTCGCGGATATCGAGCACACGG
>DASUZC010000239.1:0-7904 GCA_036377095.1 Gemmatimonadaceae bacterium | reverse complement strand
ACAACGTGCTGAAAGAGGCGCAGCAGCAAAACAAGCCGGTCCTTCTTGATTTCAGCGCCGCTCCGATGTGAAGCGGCTGTGCTCGGCTGGATGCCGAGGTGTGGCCGGATCCGCGCGTAGTGAAATTCGTCACCGAGAACTTCATTCCGGCGCGAGTGCACGTCAAAGACGATGCGGCGCTGTTCCAGAAATTCGGCGACAAGTACAACGCGCAGTGGACGCCGACGATCCTCGAGTTGGATCCTGCGGGTGTCGAGCGTTACCGCATTGAAGGCTTTCTGCCCAACGACGAGTTTCTTGGCCAACTGATGCTTGGCCGCGCGCAAATCGCTTTCGCCGATCAGAAATGGGACGAAGCGGAACGACGATTCCGGGAAATCGTTGACAAGTTTCCTGCGACCGATGCGGCGCCGGAGGCTTTGTACTGGGCGGGCGTGGCTCCGTACAAGGCAACGCACGACAACTCATCGCTCAAGAAAACCGCGCAGGCGTTCAAAGACCGCTATCAGGACACGAGCTGGGCGAAGAAGGCGTCGGTCTGGGGCTAGCCCGGCGAGGCTCCGCGCGGCGAACGCTCAGTGCGAGCGAATCGTCCCGGTTGCGAGTCCGTTGTCGGTGGTGCAGGTAATGACCCCGCTGCGCATCTCGCAGTTTTCTGTGGACTGACCATGACGGGCGATCGCGATCCAGTCTCCCAGCTGGCTGCCGAGGATGTTGAAGGCAGTAAAGGTCACTGTCACATCCTTTGAAGGCGTGAAGCCATTCAACGGCGAATCGTGCGTCGCTGTTCCCGCGAAGTACTGGCCGTGGTTTTCGGCCGCGTATTGCTCCTCGAGAAATGCAGCCGCCCGCAGGTCCGCGGTCATCGCCGTCTGATACGCCTTATTCTTGGCGCCAGCGTAGTGTGGGATCGCGATCGCGGCGATCGCGCCGAGCACGACCACCACGACGAGGATTTCAATCAGAGTGAAACCTTCTTGCTTCTCGACCATCGGCGCTGCCAGCGGTTGGAGTGGAATTCCGGCGCGGATTTTCCCGCCATGAATACTGACTGCTTCGAATGACGGATTCGTGACACCGGCATTACCAGTTAGTCATGAAACAGAGTCCGTCAATTGACCGCAGCGAAGGGGTCGGCTAAGTTGCAAAACTCGACGTCACAGCGGTTTACGCCGTGACAGCGGGCCTGTAGCTCAGGTGGTTAGAGCGCACGCCTGATAAGCGTGAGGTCGGTAGTTCAACTCTACCCAGGCCCATGAATCAGAACTAATTGCCCCGCTTACGGATACCTCCCTAAGCGGGGTTTCTGCATCCTGGCGGAAACGGGTTTGCTGTCGATTCGCCGCAATCGCCCATTCGTCCCCTGGCAAGCACCTCTCGCTTCATGGGCGTGAGCGGGCAAGAATCACCTATCGCTTGTGCGCTCCGCTAGCGGCACCAGTCGGCGATCAGCGGGAGAGTCGTGCACGATTGATGAGCCGCCGAATGGCATCTGCAACTGCATCCGGGGCATCGAGCTGGATATGATGTCCTGAATTCGGAACAATTATCTCTTTCCCCCTCGTGGACAGCCTCGCAAACTTTGCTTGTTGCGCATTGTGTTCCGCGATTAGCGCCGCGGCTACATCGGGTGGATAGTCGGATCTGCTACGCGCCAGCACGACCAGTGGAATGTCACACAATGGATGCGCATCGTCTTGTGACTCCGTGTACGCCTTTGCGGAAATCTCCGGGAGGTAGTCGTCGCTCTCGGCAAACAACTTCGGTTGAACTGCGGCCCACAGCCGCACGCGCTGCGCATCGGGCGGCAGCTTGTCGAATGGCGGCTCGATCTTCGGTTTTCCAATGAAGTCCTTGATGAAATCCTGAAGGTTTTTCAACTGGGTCGTGGTGAGGGCATCGTCTGCAGTTACCGCCGATCGCGGCGCCGGTATCGGTCGATCTTTTGCGAGCAGCCGGAGTCGCGTCAGCTTCCCGTTTATGCTCAGCTGTGTATCCTCGCTGTACGCATCGACGAGCACGACACCTGCTGTCTGGCGCGGATACCGCTCGGCGAACAACCGCGCGACCATTCCACCCAACGATTGACCGACCAGGACGTACGGTCCACGTTCACCCGCTGCTCTGAGTAATCGCTTGAGATCGAACACCTCCTGATAGAGCGTTCTCGGTTTCGGCCCAAGATCGCTCCACGCAGCGCCGCTCCGATCGTAAGAGCAGACACGTGCGAACGCGGCAACTTTCGGCTGGACGAGCGCCCAGTCGGTCGAGAAATCTCCCGCGCCGGCGGACAACACGACCGTCGGCGATCCGCTGCCCGTGCAATTGAGATGGAGCTTGTAGCCGCCGAGGTCGATGAGTTTGCCAGGTGGAGGTGGAACGGAGTCCGATTGTGCGGACGCGCCGGCAGAAAGTGTTGCCATCGCCAGTAGCAGCGCTGAACCACGCAGGCGGCGCGACGGCACGCAGAAATCAGCAAACGGAATCATGGAATCTCCCGAGACCAATCGGCGGAGTGATGGCGCATTTGTTTCGACAACTAAGGCGGCGCGCCGCCGATCGCGCCGCCTGCAGCCCAGTGTTCTCGCCTGGCCATTTGCTACTGTCCAGAAGCCAGCTCCAGCGCGCACGCGGCGCGGCACTATCCCCTCTATCGCCTTACGAGACACCTTCCCATCGCGGTTGACAGTTGGCGGTGACAGTCACCAACAGTTCGCGCGCCGCATTCATCTCCTTTCTGCGGAGTCCCTTGAGCGCCCTGGTCCTGTTGCTGGCGATAACTGGCTGCACCGCACGGATGGCGCGATTGCCAGCGGCGGTAAGACCTAACGAGGATCTCCGCCCATCTCGGGGATGCACGCGCCGGGAGATGTAGCCTTTCTTCTCGAGCAGCTGGACGATGCGAGTAACGGAAGCGAAATCCTTGAAGACGTCCCGCGACACGCGCTGCAGCGTTATGTCAGGGTTGTCCTGGACGGTCTTCAGCACCAGCCACTGATCGAGCGTGATATCCACTCCAGCTCGATCGATATTCGCCTGCGCAAACTGTCGATAGGTCTTGATCGCTTTTTCGAGCGAATAGAACAAAGTGTCGGAGAGTTTGTCCGCTGCCATCGCCCATTGCGGTTATTGATATATCAATAATCAAAAGAGGCGAATGGCTGCTGTCAATCCCATCGGTGAGTGTGGTGATTTTGGTCTTAGGGATTTTTTTTCGACCTCTTACAAGATCGGCGCGAGCGGCTGCGCATTGCGATTGGCCGCCTTGATCTTCACGTTTGCTCATCGCTGCGCCTTTCAAAACCGCTCTGCCCAGCCGCGAGGCAATCCCAATGACCGACCAGCTCTCCCGCCGCACGTTCGCGAAACTCGCCGGCGCCGCCGCACTCGGCGCCTCGACTACTCCGCTCGCCGCGCAGGCCGCGCAGGTTGCGCAGGCAGCGACACCCCAGCCTCGGACAGGGCGCTCGTTCCCAACGGGCTTCCTCTGGGGTACTGCAACCGCGTCCTATCAAGTCGAGGGCGCCGTCGCCGAAGACGGACGCATGCCGTCCATCTGGGACACGTTCTCGCATACGCCCGGCAAAGTCGCCAACAATGCGAACGGTGATGTCGCCGACGATCACTATCATCGCTACAAGGGCGACATCCAGCTCATGAAAGCGCTCGGCGTCAAGGCATACCGGTTCTCTATCGCCTGGCCGCGCGTCTTTCCGCAGGGCAGTGGCGCGCCAAATCCCAAAGGGCTCGACTTCTACAATCGCCTCGTCGACGAGCTGCTCGCCAACGGCATCGAACCCTTCGCCACACTCTACCATTGGGACCTGCCGCAGGCGCTCCAGGATCGTGGCGGCGGATGGGAATCGCGCGACACTGCACAAGCGTTCGGCAACTACGCGGGCTACGTGGCCGAGCATCTCACCGATCGCGTGAAGCACATTTTCACCATCAACGAGTTCGGCGCTTTCATGGAGCTGGGTTACGGCATCGGAATCCACGCCCCCGGACTCAAGTTACCGAAGCCTCGTTTCTACCTGGCTCGCCACAACGGTGTGCTGGGACACGGACTCGCGGTGCAGGCCATTCGCGCCAGAGGCAAACCGGGCACCAAGGTCGGCATCGCAGAAAACATTACGGTGGGCGTGCCCGTGATCGAGACGGCCGAGCACATCCACGCGGCAGAGCAAGCGACCCGCGAGATGAACGCCCAGTACCTCACCGTCATCATGGAAGGGAAGTACACCGACGCGTACCTCGCGCGCATGGGCGCCGACGCGCCGCGCATCACGCCGGAGGATCTCAAGACGATCTCAACACCCATGGATTTCGTCGGCACCAACATCTACCAGCCCACATTCGTCCGCGCCGACGCGTCGCCCAGCGGTTTCGCCGTCGTCCCGAATCCGCCGTCGTATCCTCACATGGCGTCGCCGTGGCTGTTCAACGGACCCGAGGTGTTGTACTGGGGACCGCACCATGTCGCGAAGCTCTGGAACGCGAAGGAGATCTACATCACCGAGAACGGCACCTCGTCGTCGGACATCCCTGCCGCCGACGGCCAGGTGTACGACACCGACCGCATCATGTACCTGCGCAATTATCTCAGTCAGCTCCAGCGCGCCGTGTCCGACGGCGTGCCGGTGAAGGGCTATTTCCTCTGGAGCCTGATGGACAACTTCGAGTGGGCCGACGGTTACGGGAACCGATTCGGCCTCCACTACGTGGACTACGCCACACAGCGTCGCACGCCCAAGTTGAGCGCCGCGTTCTATCGCGAGGTCATCGCCCGGAACGCCGTGGTGTAGGGGCTGTATTTAAGCCGAAACGATTTTCCCGCATCGGCTTCGCCGGTGCGGGATTTTTTTGACCGCTACCGGCGCCTCTTGCTTGACCTCCATGCGGCAGAGTCCTAAGATTTGGTCATATGACCAAATCCGCACTCGCGCAAATCGAAGCGCAAATGGACCCGGTGCTGCAAACGGCGGGACGGCTTTTCCGTGCCCAGGGCTACTCCGCCACCACCGTCCGGGAGATCGCGGCTGCCGCGAACATTCTCCCCGGCAGCCTGCACTACCGATACGCCAGTAAGGAAGACCTGTTGCTCGCTCTGATCGATCACGGAATCGAGCGGGCGACGAATGCAGTTCGCGCGGCAATCGAGGGTGCCGATGATCCGCTCGACCGGCTTCGGGCGGCGTTGCGCGCCCACCTCTCGCTGCTGGTGCACGATGATGTTTCGATCTACGTCCTGCTTTACGAGGGCCGCTCCCTGTCCGGCCACAGCCGCGCGCAGATGGCGCGCCGTCGCGATCGCTACGATGCGTTGTGGGACGGCATGCTGCACGAGGCAGCGGGCACGGGGAGGATTCGGCCAGACGCGGACTTACGGTTAGTCCGCCTTCTGTTGTTGGGCGCTGCCAACTGGACAGCCCAGTGGTTCTCGCCGAAAGGCAAGTACTCCGCCGACGCCATCGCGGATGCATTCCTCGAGATCGTGTGGAACGGGCTGGCTAAACCGGGCGGCGCGCGAGTTCTCTCGCTGGTGGAACGGTCAACACGTCCTCGCCGGGAGAAGCGACATGACTGAATCCCGCTTCTGTGTTCCGGTGTTGGTTGCAATCGGCCTCCTGCTCGGATGCGCGCCGCATCGGAGTGCTCCTGTACCAGAAACGCGGTCTCCGGTCTACTCGCTGGATGTACGGCTCCGCCCCACAGATCGCGCGATGGACGTGAGTGGCACCCTCGTCCTCCCTCCTGACTCCACGCAGCGAGACAGCCTGACACTCTCCCTGAGCGAGCGATTTTCCGCTCTTGATGTCGAGGTCCTGGAACCCTCGGTGAGTCGAGGACCGGCAGGGGCGGTACAGGTCAACATTCCCAACGGTCCACGCGTCCCGGGAGAAAGCCGTAGCGCGCGCTGGGTTGTGCGTCCCTCTCGGCCCTTTCCCCGCGGCGAACCGATCAAGCTGCGATTTTCCAGCTCGGGGGGCGGCGACATCTCGTTCCTTTATTACGTCGGGCCCGAGGTTGCATTCGCGACGGGCTGGGGAGACGAATGGTATCCGCTGATCCGCGGCGGGAAAAAATCGCTGGGGACCGGCGAGATAGCGGTGCACGTGCCGCCCGGCTGGAAAGTCATAACGGGTGCTGAATCACGGAGTACCAACGAGGAAAAGCAGAACGGGACGTTCCGCTTTTCGCAAGATTATCCGACGTACTTCACCTTCGTCGCCGGCCCGTACTCGATCGTGACCCGAGACAGTGGAAGCGGCCCAGCGGTGACAGCCTGGCTGCTGACTCCGCGTGCGCATTCGACGGAGTTTCTCAACGGAGCCGCGCGGATGGTGGCTACGCTCGAGACGGAGTTCGGGAAATTGCCCTTCGGCTCCATGGCGCTCGTCGAAGTCCCTCGTGCGGTGGCGCAGCAAGCGGGATTCAACGCTTTCAGCCCCGCGGGCTTTCTCGTGCTGAATCACCGGGCCTTCGACGTATCGGATGTGAAAAACGAATACGAGTGGCTGGGTCATGAAATGGGTCACCAGTGGTTTCCGCATGCGGTGACCTTCGACCCGCCGGGCTTCCAATATCTGGAAGAGGCGCTCGCGGAGTACGGCGGGATCCGCGTCGTCGACGCGCTCGGTGGAACCGACGCCGTGCGCCGTCTCAGGACGAGCGGTTACGAGTTCGATCCGATCTACAGTGCCGCGGCCTATTTTCGACTCGTCGGCGCGGGCGTTGACACGCCGCTCGCCACCATGGGAAACGGCATCAACGAGCGCAACCTCGCGTACAACAAGGGAGCTCTGATGTTCGACATGCTTTCCCGCGAGGTCGGACCGGCACGCTTTCGCGCGGTGCTGCAAGGGCTCACGTCGGGACGCCGGCTTGGGACTATCACGTGGCAGCAATTCCGCGCGGCCGTGGATGCCGGCGCCGGACGCGATATGAAATGGTTCTTCGATCAGTGGCTCAACCGGGCGGGCGCTCCTGACTTCCGCCTTGACTGGCAGCAGGATGGCGGAGTTGTTCGCGGCACGATTTCACAGTCCGCGCCGTACTACCGCGCACACTTGCGAATTGACGCCGAGGGAGTCAACGGAGAGCGAATTGCCAACGTCGTCGAAGTCGCCGGCGGAAGCACCGCGTTCGAGCTCACGCCGGCATTCACCGTCGTTCGGATGGAACTCGATCCGGACTACGAAGTTCTGCGCTGGACGCCCGAGTACCACGCGCTTGCCGACAGCGTCCGTCGCAATGTCGGAAGTGAGGGCGGCATCCCCAGGAATAGTAGATGAAACCGCTTTCGCTCCTTCCCACGCTCATAACCGTCAGCGGGTTTTCTGCATTGATTGTGTACTAGTTGCTCCTTTTACGGCAACCGTTCGAAGGACCAGAAAGAGCCGGGGAACACCTCGGCGACTTTTCCTGCGCTGTCTCGGCGGAAGTAGATGTAACCGGTGCCTTCGTATTGAACGAAGAGATCGGGTGCGAACTCGACCCATCGATTGCCGGCGAAGCTGAGGGATCCATCCGCCCCGGCGGTCACTTCGAGAACCCCCGGAACGCTACGCGGGATGCAGGTGTGACAGGAAGTGATCGATGCGTACCGTCCCACATATTGAGTCGCGCGCTCATCTATCCCGGCGCGAGGCGAAGGCACGGTCAACCGCAGCCGCGCTTTTGGATAGTACCGGCGAAGGAGCGCGTACTTTAGCTCGTCGCGGAGGTGGGCATTCTCGAACTGGCTGACCACGAAAAAGCCTGCGTTGTCTTCCGGAATCAACACCATTTGGGAGCTGAACCCGGCGACCTGACCGCCATGCTCGATCACTCGGAGACTTCCGACGTAGTCTTCGTAAAATCCCAGGGCGAAGCCTGGAATCAGCGGGTGCATCGTGACGTGC
>DASUZC010000238.1:0-11946 GCA_036377095.1 Gemmatimonadaceae bacterium | reverse complement strand
CGGCGGCTACTCAGCGGGCTACTACGCGTACACGTGGAGCGAAGTCCTCGATGACGACGCCTACGCCTGGTTCCGCGAGCACGGCGGGCTCACCGCCGAGAACGGTCAGCGTTTCCGCGACATGATTCTCTCGCGGGGAGGAACGACAGACGCTGCGACGCTCTACCGCAATTTCCGCGGGCGTGATCCGAACGTCGACGCTCTGCTGGAGGAACGCGGACTCAAGACTTCGGACTCGTCGGTGAAGTAGGGTTTCTTGCGCTTCGACTGATTTCTGTGTTTGGGTCGGCGAGGGGTGATCTCTGAAAAACTGCTCGATCCGCTCCTCAGCGAAATCATTGTCGGTGGCGATCTGGGATAGGCGGGTCTGCGCGATGTTTTTCAGAGATCACCCCTCGCCTCCCTGCATGGATCTGTAACTGCGCGGGAACCTACATCTCCGAGGAGTCGGGCAGGCGGCGCCACGATCTAACTGCTAGCCGGATTCTAGAGGGAAGGCGGGATGGGGTCCTCTAAGCGGCAGTTACAGTGAGCGCGTGGAGGAGACGCACGAGCGAGCAGAGCGAGCGAGTGTAGTTAGCGGCTCCGACCAAGCGAACCGGGTGCCCGCGGAGCGCAAGCGACATGGGCAGATGCGTGAGGACCCCATCCCGCCGTACCGGGAAGGGTCTTCCATCATACGCTCCAGTCCGCGCACCCCATCCCCGAAAAATTGTTGATTGATTCTCAATCTTGACAATTCTTTGGCGCAGGCGCATTTAAGGGGGCAAAATACGATCTGCGGGGGACGAGGCCTCGCCGGTTCCGGTTTTAGTTGAATCGGCGGCGTTCGTGCACCCGCAAGTCGAGGCTCGAAGAACGGAACAAGTGCCACCTCAACACCCGTGGAGGGCCCCCGTATGGCAGTAGTTCGTCGCTTCGCTCTCGCGCTCCTCGTCGGCTTATGGTCGACGCAGCTGGGCGCACAAACTCCGGTCCCGCCGAGTGGCACCATCACGGGTCGAGTCGTTGATGCTGATACTCAGCAGCCGGTCCCCGATGTAACCGTAGTAGTCGAAGGCACCCGTCGCGGCGCGGTTACCGGGACAGATGGCACCTTTACGATCGGCGGCGTTCCCGCCGGCTCGCAAACTGTGCGGGCACGCCGCATCGGATATGGCGCGCCGCTCCAGACTGTAAACGTTCCCAACGGAGGCTCAGTCAGCGCAATTTTCGCTATGAGCCGCCAGGCCGCGGTGCTCGAAGAAGTCGTCACCACCGGCTATGGAACGCAGCGTCGACTCGCGATCACGGGTTCGGTCGCGACAATCGATGCTGATCAGGCGAAAGTCGCCGTTCCAACCAACGTCACCAACCTGATCCAGGGGCGCGCAACCGGCGTTCAAATCACCCAGAACAGTGGTGAGCCAGGCGCAGGAGCACACGTCCTCATCCGTGGTGGCACTTCGATCAGCGCCAGCAACGAACCGCTCTACGTCATCGATGGCGTCGCTGTTTCGGGCGATGCGATCGAGCCGGGCGGCGTTGGAATTGGCGGCGATCCACCCCTCCCACGCAATCCGCTCAACCTGATTAATCCGTCGGACATTCAGTCAGTCACGATTCTCAAGGACGCCGCGGCGACCGCGATTTACGGCGCTCGCGCCGCGAACGGTGTGGTCCTGATCGAGACGAGAAAAGGGAACGCCGCCGGGCCGAACCTGGAATACGAATTTTCAGCCGGCAGCTCGTGGAATCCGCGTCGCCTCGACGTGTTGAATGGGGCCCAATATCGCGACTTCATCAAAACTCAGGTTACCGCAGGCATTTTGCCGCAGTCTGCGTATGACAACGAGGGTACTGCGAACACAAATTGGGAAGACGCCCTGATGCGTCACTCCCCGACGGTGAATCACAACCTGTCGTTCGCCGGTGGGTCGGCGAATACCCAGTATCGCGCGTCGCTTAACGTCTTCGACCAGGAGGGCGTTGTTGTTGCGAACGGCCTCCGCCGTTTCCAGGCGCGCGTCAATGGCACTCACCAGGCAATAGATGGCAGGCTGAGACTCGGTCTCAATCTCACCGGATCGCATGTCATAAACGACTATCTGCCGTTCGACGAGAACACGGGCTTCGAAGGTGGTGTTTTCATCAACATGGTGAACTTCAACCCCACCCGCCCCATTACGGTCACCGACGCGCAGGGTGTAACGACTTATTACGAGGTTGGAAGCGGCTCGCAGTCGGTGCGAAACCCGGTAGCCATTGCCAACCAGATTCTCGCTAAGGGAGTTTCGGACCGGACCTTGGGCAACATCTCCGCCGACTACGATTTGTTCTCCAGTCTCACAGCCAGATTCAACGTCGGCGTAGATCGGACCGAGGGTAACCGTAATGATTATTGGCCGCGAATAAGCCCAATCGGTGCCATTCCAAATGGACTGGGCGCGCGGCGTAACAGGGATGAGACGAACAAGCAGCTGCAAACCCTGCTCACCTTCCACCCGACGTTCGCCGCTTCCCGCGAGTTGGATGTCGTTGGAGGCTACGAGTTCAGCGAGAATACCATAAACGGGTTCGGCGCACTTACGAAAAACTATCTGACCGACGCCTTTACCTATAACAGTTTGGCCAGCGGCAATACGGCAGACCCGCCGTATTCCTTCCGTACCGAGAGCCGCATTGTTTCGTTCTTTGGGCGAGCGAATGCGGGCTTGGCGGAGAAATACTTCCTTACGTTCGTGGTCAGGAAGGACGGTGCGTCACAGTTCGGCGCCAATCACAAGTGGGCAACCTTCCCAGCGATTTCCGGATCGTGGCGTCTCAGCCAGGAAGGATTCATGCGCACCGGGCCGTTCAGCGAGCTGAGACTGCGTGCTGGATGGGGCAAGCAAGGCAACCCCGCCGTGCCGCCGTACTCGTCGCTGATTCTGCTCGGCGCAGACGCCGGCTCGCGCTATGCGTTCGGCGACGCTACCGTGACGGGCGTGACGCCGATCCGGAATGCGAACCCTGACTTGAAGTGGGAAGAGACTGCGCAGACCAACTTTGCGCTCGACTACGGAATCTTCAACAATCGCCTGAACGGAAGCCTCGAGTACTACGTCAAGAACACCCACGACCTGTTGCTGACGGTGACGGTGCCTCAGCCTGCAGTTGTCGGCGATCGTCTCGAGAACATCGGCAGAATCCGCAACAAGGGCATCGAGTTCTCCTTGGACGGCCAGGTGTTGCAGCGCAGCGACCTTAACTGGTCAGCAGGACTGGTGTTCTCGCACGACAAGAACACGGTCGTCGACCTTGGTGGCCGCACCTTCATTTCCGCCGCCTTCGCCAGTGGTCAGGGTCAATCCGACCAGACTACGCAACGCATTCTTCCCGGTGAGCCCCTTGGTACTTTCTACGGTCCAGTGTTCGCCGGCTGGAATGCGCAGGGTCAGCAACTGTTCAACAAGTACACTGTGACACGCGACGCGAACGGTGTTGAGACAAGCCGCGAGCTCGCTGGTACGACCACTTCGCCCGGCGGTGATGATAAGGTGATCCTTGGCAACGCCCAGCCCAAGTACACGCTTGGACTGCGCACCAATGGCAACTGGAAGAAGTTCGACTTCAGCATGCTCATCCACAGAGAGGCTGGTCAGAAGATCTTCAACAACACGGCGCTGGTCTATTCGACGAAGAGCAACGCGCTTCAGGACAAGAACTTCCTGATTGCGGCGCTCAACGATCCGACCGGCATTAAAGAGCCAGCGATCTACTCCTCGCGCTGGATCGAGGATGGCTCGTTCACTCGGCTGGCGAACATCACCATCGGTTACACGTTCGACATGCCGAAATTCACCGGCATAGCGAGCGGCTCGCGTGTGTACCTCTCGGGCGATAACCTCGCTCTGTGGACGCCGTACAGCGGCTACGATCCTGAGGTCCACACCCAGCTACCGGCGGGCCTGGCCGGTTACGCAACAACGGGTATCGATTACCTGCACTATCCGCGTCCTCGCACGATTACTGGAGGTCTCCGTGTCGCATTCTAGGAACCGATTTATGAATCCAAAAATCCTGGCGGCCGGAGCTTTTGCGCTCCTCATCGCCGCCCCGGCCTGTACGGACCTCACTGAAGTTCCGCAAAGCGCCATTACGCCCGAGAACTTCTATCGGAACGAAGATGAAGTGATCGGTGGGCTGGCGTCGGTGTACGCCCAGCTGCGCAGCACCAACGACGACTACTACAACCTGTCCGAGATAACTACCGACGAGATGATCGTTCCCACTCGTGGGTCGGACTGGTACGACAACGGGTTGTGGCTCGACATTCATCGTCAAACCTTTGGGGCGAATAGCCCGGCCGGGCTGGGCGCCATCAACGGTGCATGGGTCAATCTCTTCCAGGGCGTGGCGCGAGCCAACGTCGTGCTGGCGGGCATCGAGAACGTGAGCTTTGCCAGCAAGCCCACCGTCACGGCAGAACTGCGTACCCTGCGTGCGTGGTACTACTTCCTGCTGATGGACTTCTTCGGCGGCGTGCCAATCGTCACTGATCCTTCGATTCAAGCCAGACCGCAGAACACGCGACAGGAAGTTTTCAATTTCGTCGAGAGCGAGTTGAAGGCGGCGAGAGCGGACCTGCCGGCCAAATGGTCGGCTGATATGAATGGACGCGTCACCCAGGGCACGGTTGACGCGATGCTGGCAAGTCTCTACCTGAACGCGACCGTCTTCAATGGTACCGTGTCCGCGGCCGGGCTGCAGTTTGGCGCGGCGCGCTGGCAGGACGCGATCAACGCGGCGAACGCGGTCATCAATTCCGGCAATTACACGCTGGCGACCGACGCCAACCAGGGCTGCAGCACGGCGGGTTGCGGCTGGCGGAAGAATTTCACGGGCGACAACAATACGTCTCCGGAAATCATTTTCGCGATCAAGTACGTTCCCGTCAGCGGGCTGGGCCTGAACTTCCTGATGCGGGCACTGCACTACAGTCAGTTCACCCCGTCGCCGTGGAATGGCTTCGCCACGCTCGCCGACACCTACGCCGCTTTTGATCCGGTCGACCAACGGACCCAGATCTTCCTGGCGGGCAGGCAGTACAACGTCCTCACCGGTCAGCCAGTCAACGACCGTCAGGGGAATCCGCTGTACTTCGATCCCGCGATTCCCGACGTGACAGCCGCGACTGAAGGAGCCGGCGTACGTATCACAAAGTGGCCGGCTGATCCAAATCACCTTCAGCAAGACAACGGGAATGACTACGCATACTTCCGTCTTGGCGAGATGTACCTGATTCGGGCGGAGGCGGAGAACGAGCTCGGGCAGACAGCGGCAGCAGTCGCCGATATCAATCTCGTTCGTGCGCGAGTTTTCAATCCGCCGAAACCAATTGCGCCGGCCACACAACAGGCGGTGCGTGACGCCATTCTGCAGGAGCGTTTGTTCGAGCTCACGGCCGAAGGCAAGCGGCGTCAGGATCTGATTCGGTTCAACAGGTTCACGCAGGGAGCCTGGTACGCAAAGACTTCGAACGCGCCGTACAAGGTTCTGATGCCGATCCCGCAGCCACAAATCGACGCGAATCCGCAACTCCAGCAGAACCCCGGATATTAGATCGGGAGTTACACTCAACTACACATCATGGCCTGTTCTCCCTCGGGAGAGCAGGCCATGATGCGCTAAGGTGGTCGATATTTGACGAACGCGGCCTTGAAGCTGAGGCTCATATTCCTTCCCTTCCTTTGTCTGCTTGCCGCGTGCATCGGCAATGAGAAAAAACAGGAAATCGCCCGCGACAGCGGAGCGCCGGCAATAGACGGCCATTTATTCACGCTGCTCCCATCCAGCTACACCGGAGTAGAGTTCGCGAACCGTCTCGCTGATTCGCCCGATTTCAACGTCTTCACCTACCGCAATTTCTACAACGGTGGTGGTGTCGCGGTTGGCGATTTGAACGGAGATGGGCTACCCGAAGTGATGCTGACGTCCAATCAGAACGGCAGCCACCTCTTTCTCAACAAGGGTCACTTTCGCTTTCAGGAGATCACCGAAGAAGCAGGTGTGGCCGGGAAGAAATCCTGGGTGACGGGAGTCACTTTCGCCGACGTCAACGGCGACGGCAAGCTCGACATCTACGTCTGCTATGCAGGTCCGACTGCCGGGTCAGCGCGCGCCAACGAGCTCTACATCAATCAGGGTCTCGACAAGAATGGCGTTCCAACTTTCAAGGAGATGGCCAAACAGTATGGCCTGGCCGATGAAGGCTATGCCACACAAGCGGCGTTTCTCGACTACGATCGCGATGGCCGGCTCGATCTCTTTCTCGTCAACAACTCGTACCGCCCGGCGAACAGCTTCGGGCTCCGCAACACGCGTAACATCCGCGATCCGCTGGGGGGCGAGAAGCTCTATCACAACGACGGCAACGGTCACTTCACCGACGTCAGCGCCAAGGCAGGCATCTACGGAGCGGAGATCGCCTTCGGATTGGGCGTCGTCGTCGCCGACGTGAATCGGGATGGCTGGCCCGACATCTACGTCTCGAACGATTTCTTCGAGCGCGACTACCTGTACATCAACAATCACGACGGCACTTTCGACGAGCGTCTGGACAAGGAGATGCCGTACATCTCCTACTTCTCGATGGGGCTCGACATCGCTGACATCAACAACGATGGCTGGCCCGATGTCTATACCACCGATATGCTGCCCGAAGACGAATACAGGCTTCGTACGACATCGAGCTTCGAGGATTGGGCAACCGATCAGGTGAAGGTCCGCAATGGCTTTCACCATCAGGTGATGCGCAACATGCTGCAGCTGAATAACGGCAATGGCACGTTCAGCGACATCGGTCAGATGGCGGGCGTGGCGCGCACAGACTGGAGCTGGAGCGCGCTGGCAGCGGACTTCGATCTCGACGGCTACAAGGATCTCTACGTCACCAACGGTATCGCCAAGGACGTAACGTCCCAGGATTACGTGAACTACCTCGCCGATCCCCGCACCATGGCGAAGGCGACGTCGACGAAAGGCAAGCGCGTCGACTTCAAGGCGCTCATCGATGCGATGACATCGACCAGGCTCACGCACTACGCCTTTCACAATAACGGCAATCTCACGTTCACCAACTCAGCCCAAAGCTGGGGACTCGATACGCCGAGTTTCGGCAGTGGCGCGGCGTACGCTGACCTCGACGGAGACGGTTCGCTCGACATCGTCGTGAACAACGTCAACGACGAAGCCTTTATCTATCGCAACAACGCCCGCTCGCTGGTGAAGGACAATCACTACCTGCAGGTCAAGCTCGACGGCGACGGCGACAACCGGTTTGCTATCGGCGCCAAGGTCACCGTCCAGGCGGGAACGCAGACGCTCTACCAGGAGGAATCGCCAACGCGCGGGTTCCAATCCAGCGTCGATTACGTGCTGACCTTCGGCCTTGGTAAAACCGACACTATTCCATCGGTCGTTGTCGATTGGCCGGACGGTCGCGTCAGCAGATTGGCAAGGATCGCGGCGAATCAGCGCATCACCATCAGGCAAATCGAAGGGCAGAAAGGCGTGACCGGTGCCGAGCCCGCGCGCGCGGCCCAACCCATTCTCACCGACGTTACTGATCGAGTGAAGCTGCCGTTCGTGCACCAGGAGAACGACTACGTCGACTTCGATCGCGAGCCGTTGCTTCCGAAAATGCTGTCGACGGAAGGGCCAGCCCTGGCGGTCGCTGACGTCAACCACGATGGTCTCGACGACATTTTCATCGGCGGCGCAAAGGGCCAGACGAGCGCGCTGCTCATTCAACAACAGGATGGTACGTTTGCCCGCAGCAACGAACGGCTGTTCGCCGAGGACAGCACCGCGGAGGACGTGGGCGCGACCTTCTTCGATGCCAACGGCGATGGCCATCCCGACCTTTACGTCGTCAGCGGAGGCAACGAGTACTCCGAGGGCGCAACCGGTCTGCTCGATCGCCTCTATCTGAACGACGGCAAGGGGAATTTCCGCAAAGCGGTGAACGCGTTGCCGCCGCTGACGCAGAGCGGCTCGCGCGTAGCAGCTGCCGACTACGACGGAGATGGAGCCGTCGATCTGTTCGTCGGCGGTCGCAGTGTTCCGGGGTCGTATGGCATCGATCCACGCAGCATGCTGCTCAAGAACGACGGCAAGGCACATTTCACCGACGTCACCGATCGGGTAGCACCCGGTCTGTCGCATGTCGGGATGGTCACCGACGCCGTCTGGAAAGACGTCGACGGCGATGGACGGCTCGATCTTGTCGTGGTAGGCGAGTGGATGCCGATTACGATCTTCCACAACGCCGGGAATGGAAGATTGGTGAAAGCGGATGTTCGCGGTCTCGGCAAGACCAACGGCTGGTGGAATCGCATCGTCGCGGGTGACTTCACTGGCGATGGTAAGGTGGACTTTATCGTCGGCAACCTTGGGCTCAATACGCGGCTACAGGCAACCGCCAACGAGCCAGTGACGATGTACGTCAAGGATTTCGCCCACAACGGCTTCCTTCAGCAGATCATCTCCTACTACAACAACGGCAAGGCGTACCCACTCTCGCTGCGCGACGATTTGCTGCGCACTATTGCGCCGCTGCGCGGCCGCTATTCGAACTACAAGGAATACGCGCAACAGACGATGGCCGACGTATTTCCGCAAAAGGAAATCGAGGACGCCGTCGTCAAAAACGCGTACACGTTCGCGACCTCACTCGTTCGCAACAACGGCGACGGATCGTTCACGGTGACACCGCTGCCGCTTGAAGCGCAGATATCTCCCATTTACGGGATCATCGCGGGAGACTTTGAGGGCACAGGCAAGACCGATCTGCTGCTGGCGGGAAATTTCGCCGGTGTGAAGCCGGAAATCGGTACGATGAATGCCGGGTTCGGAGTCTTTCTGCGCGGAGATGGGAAAGGTCGCTTCGCTCCGGTGCGCGAGCTGGAAAGCGGATTCGAGGTTCCCGGACAGACCCGCGATATTCAACGCGTGCGCACACGCAGCGGCGTCATCTACGTCGTCGTCCGAAACAACGATAGACCGCTCGTCTTCCAGACGGGCGGTGGCAGGCGTTAGTTGGTGTGCTTGGTCTTGATGAGGATTACGCCGTTGGCGGCGCGGACCCCATAAAACGAGAGGCTTGCCGCATCCTTGAGCACTTCGATCGACGCGATGTCATGTGGATTGATTCCAAGCAGTGCGCCCCCCGGCCCGGGCTGTACGGAGAGGCCATCTATCACGTACAATGGCTCCGCAGCGGCGGAGATCGAGCTGCTACCGCGAATGCGGACGGCTAGGCTGCCATCGGCCGTCATGCTGACCGAGACGCCGGGTACCTTGGCGGAGAGCGTTTTGACGATCGCGTCTTCGCCGCCGCGGTCCAGGTCGTCGCTGGTTACCGTGGTTGCAGACGATGGAGGAGCGGTGGCGCTGTTGTCAGTAAGATCCTTGCGCGGGTTGCCGGTGGCGCACGAAGTAGTGAGCCAGCAGCAGCTGATCGCGCAGAGGGCAGCAACGCGCGGAGTGATGAACGCCATATGACGTTGGCGCATAGGCCAAGAAAGCTTCAAGTAAGATACGTGCATTGCGCGTGCCGGGTAACAAGATTCTGCTGTTTAGGGAGAATTGAGGCGTTCGGAGCAACGGCCAGTCCGGAGTTCCGACTAATTGAGGAATTCGAACCGAACGACAAAGCCTTTCGAAGGCGTGCCCTCGGTCCTTAATCCTCAATTAATCCGCAGTCCGGACTGCTATGTTAGTCCGAAGGCCTCAGTCCTCGCTAGCAATCTGACCGCCCACTCTGGAGAATGAATGAAGATGTATGTGCACCGCCGGGCCTGCGCGATGGCGTTCGCCGTCTGCCTGCTGACCTCCACCGCCAGTTTTGCCGCGGCGCAGGACACGATCAGCGTTTCCTCGCCGAACGGCCGCAACAAGGTCGGCGTCGCCGTCAACGAGGGCAAACTCTACTACATCGTGACCCGCGACGGCCGGCCGCTGCTGATGCCATCGATGCTGGGGTTCGAGTTCAAGGGCGCTCCCACGCTTCGGGATGGCCTCAGAATCACCGGCACCAAGCGTTCGACGCACGACGAGACCTGGACACAGCCCTGGGGCGAAGTAGCGCGCGTCCGCGACCACCACAACGAGCTCAGAGTCTCCGTTGCCGAGTCGGCGGCTCCGCAACGGCGATTTGACTTCGTGGTGCGCGCGTTCGACGACGGCATCGGCTTTCGCTACGAGTTTCCGGCGCAGCCGGCCCTCGCGGATTTCGTGATCTCGGACGAGCTGACCCAATTCAACATGGCGGACGACGCCAAGTCGTGGTGGATTCCGTCAAATAGGCCAAGGTTGGACAGGTCGGAGATGCTCTACTCGGTGTCACCGGTGAGCGTCATCGACAGCATTCAGACTCCACTCACGATGCAAACGCGCGACGGCAAGACCTTCATGGTCATACATGAGGCGAATCTCGTCGATTACGCGCGCATGAACCTCGCCGGGCCGCGGATGGACAACCGCCTGCTCCGTGTCGCGCTGGCGCCCTGGCAAAACGGTGACAAGGTGCGCGGTCACACGCCGTTCATGACTCCGTGGCGCACCATTCAGCTGGCGGATCGCGCCGCCGATCTCTCGCCATCGGTCCTCGGTCTCAACCTCAATCCGCCAAGCGTGATCTCGGATGTGAGCTGGATCAAGCCGATGAAGTACGTCGGCATCTGGTGGGGGATGCACATCAACACCATGACCTGGAACTCCGGGCCGAAGCACGGCGCCACCACGGCGAACACCAGGCGCTATATCGATTTCGCCGCTGCCAACGGATTGGGTGGAGTGTTGGTCGAGGGCTGGAACGTTGGTTGGGATGGCAACTGGATCAACAACGCCAACGCGTTCTCGTTCACGCAGTCATACCCCGATTACAATCTGCCCGAGCTGGCCAGGTACGCGCAGTCCAAGGGCGTGCATTTGATCGTCCACAACGAGACGTCGGGCGGAGTTGTGAATTACGAGCGGCAGATGGAAGCCGCATTCGCGATGTACCACTCGCTCGGCCTCGACGCGATCAAGTCCGGCTACGTGACGGACACGTCGCCGGAGGGAAACTCGCACCACTCGCAGTTCATGGTTCGTCACTACCGCCATGTTCTGGAAGTGGCGGCAAAGAACCACATCATGATGGATGTCCACGAGCCAATCCACGACACCGGCGAGCGGCGCACCTATCCGAACATGATGAGCAGGGAAGGTGCGCGCGGGCAGGAATACAACGCGTGGGGTGGGGAAGGCGGCAATCCACCCGAGCACGAGACCAATCTCTACTTCACGCGGCTGCTGGCCGGTCCGATGGATTTCACACCGGGAATCTTCGATCTGTTGATCGAGAGAGGAACCGGACGTCCGCGTCGCCTCGAGGAGTCGCATCCGCGCACTACACTCGCCAAGCAGCTGGCACTCTACGTCGTCATTTACTCCCCGCTGCAGATGGCGGCCGATCTTCCGGAAAACTACGAGCGCAAGCCGGCGTTCCAGTTCATTCGTGACGTTGCAGTCGATTGGGAGACGAGCAAGACGATCGACGGGCGTATCGGCGACTATGTGATCGTTGCACGCAAGGCCAAGAACTCGAACGATTGGTTCCTCGGCGCGATCACCGACGAAGAAGGGCGGACCTTCAACGTGCCATTGAACTTTTTGACGGCGGGGCGGAAGTACACTGCCGAGATATATGCCGACGGGCCGGGGGCGAACTGGGCGACTAATCCGTTGCCGGTCTCGATCAGCAAGAGGACGGTGGACTCCAATACGAGTCTTTCGGTCGTGCTAGCTCCCGGAGGAGGACAGGCGGTTCGGTTTACACCGGTTCGGTAGCACTGGCATTAAGACAACGGCATGCTAGGCGCTGACCGCTACTATCGCTGACCGCTTACCGCTGCAAACGACCAGACAGATCCTCGTGGA
>DASUZC010000237.1:0-24245 GCA_036377095.1 Gemmatimonadaceae bacterium | reverse complement strand
AGCGTCAGGCGGCGTGGAGTGGGGTAGGGAACTTTGGGCAGACGTTACACCCAGCCCGGCAGGCCGTCAACGAGAGCAGATGGCCGCGCAGAGGGCGGAGGGCAGAGGGCCCAGGGTGAAATCCGGGTTTTGTTGGCGGGGAGAGCAGGCTATTTTTTGTAGGGCTCCTGTTGGACAGGTGGCCGAGTGGCTGAAGGCACCGGTCTCGAAAACCGGCATACCGGTGAACCCGGTATCGAGAGTTCGAATCTCTCCCTGTCCGCTCCTAGTTCGCGTTCGTGAAAGCGAGAAACTACAAAGAAAAAATACCAGCCGGCGGCTAGCACCCCTACGCCGGCAGCTATGAGCTGTGGGGACGGGTGGCCGAGTGGTTTAAGGCGCACGCCTGGAAAGTGTGTGTACGTTAATAGCGTACCGTGGGTTCGAATCCCACCCCGTCCGTTGCAAGTACACCGTGCTTAACCGCTCCCCTGCAACGACTTGAGAGCGGGTCCAGCTCCGGCCGCATAAGGTAAGGTTTTTTCAGGATTTACGTCCCACCTCCACCACGTCGTGGAAGTGGGACTTTTTTTCGTGACTTAGCTCAGCCGTTTCACGTCTAAATAGACGATGGCCGAGACTCCCCTCACAATCGCGAAAGCGCGCACCGCCTGGCTCAAGCACACTGCGAAGCTCGTCGCAGTCACTGCTTCGTCGGGGGCAGCCCTCGTTTCGATTTTCACCGCGCTGTATTCCTACGGCGTCATCGGCCAGGCCGAATCGCACCAGTCTATCGGCAATATCGGCGCATCATGGGTCGGACTCCGGCCAGCCATAGATACCGCGACGGCACTTGGCGACACGGTGCACTACGCGGCAACCGTCACCGATAAGAACGGGAGCATCCTGGTTGGCGCCCGGCCGACGTGGACGACGGGGGATTCGAGCGTTGCGACCGTGCTGCAGGACGGGTCGGTGATCGCCAAGGGGCCAGGTCGGACAATGGTGAGCGTGGTGGTGGGGAAACTGGTTACGCATTCGACCGTGATCGTCCGGCAGCGTGTCGCCAGTGTGGAGGTTGGTCGCGCGGGGAGCGACAGCACGATCGTTTTGCCCGAGGGATCAGAACTGCAGCTGCGCGCGAGTGCGCTCGATTCGCGCGGCCACCCGATCAGAGGCTTCGAGACGAGCTGGCACATCGAGGATAACTCGGTCGCGAGCTTGGATAGTGTGGGACTCCTGTCGGGAAAAACGGCGGGTCACACGACGATCGTGGCAAAGGTGGAAGGGATAATCGGAAAAGCAGGCGTGTCGGTGGTGACGCCGGCATCGGCGATCGCACTGGTGGCGGGGACAAATCAGCGGGCGCTCGCCGGCAGGCAGCTTCCGCAGGCGATCGTAGTGAGGGCGACCAATCGACGCGGCGGGCCGGCGTCAGGGAAGCGGGTCACCTTCAGGGTCGGCGAGGGTGAGGGGTCTGTTGAACCGGCCACGGTGAACACTGATGCCGACGGGCGTGCTCGTGCCTCCTGGACGCTGGGGAATGATCCGGGACGACAGACGCTTTTCGCGTCGGTCGAGAACGTCGACAGCGTGCTGCCGATCGTGGCTGAGGCGGATCCGGTGGCCAGCAACACGCGAGTGGTGGCGATGGCGGATCACTTTAGCGCCAAGGCCGGCGACCAGCTTCCTGACTCCGTGGCGATTCGAGTCACTGACTCTGCGGGTCGTGTGCTGCCGGACGTGCCCGTCCGGTGGGCGGCAATCGATGGAGGAGTCATTAGCGATGGCTCAACCAGAACGGACTCCCTCGGTATCGCCACGGTGCGGTGGACTCTCGCTCGGAAGACGGGCACTCAGCGCTTGCGGGCTCAGATCGGAGTCGGGCCCGGTCTTGGGATCCCACCCGTGACCATCAGTGCGTTGGCGCAGGCCGGAGCACCGAGCACCGTGGCAGCCATTTCCGGCGACAACCAGAAGGCGGCAGCCGGCGCTAAGTTGCCCAAGCCATTGGTCTTCCGCGTCGCCGACGGCACGGGAAGTGGCGTAGGCGGCGCCATTCTCAGCCTGTCTCCCTCGGGCGGGGAGCTCGCCGATACCGCTTTGACAACCGACTCGACGGGGACCGCCCGCACTACCTGGGTACTCGGCCATCAGGCGGGCGACTACTCGCTTGGCGTCCATGTCGAAGGCATCAAGAAGCTGCTGCGTGTTGCTGCCAAAGCGACCCCGGCGGCCGCCGCGAACCTCGCATTCGATGATGTGCCGGCCGACAAGAAGCAGCGTGATGCACTCAAGGTGAAGCGCCTTTACGCGCTGGTGACCGACGTCTATGGGAATCCCGTTCCCGACGCCCGCGTGAACTTCTCGGTGAAGTCGGGGGTGGTGACACCGACACGCGCCGTGAGTGACGTAAAGGGGCGAGCTGCCCTGACCTGGAAACTCGGATCGAAGACTGGCGAGCAGACGCTGAAGGGTGTGGTCCGCGGCACTGACGTGACAGGCCAGTACATGGTTCAGGTCGGCCCGCGGGAGCCGTTGGCGAAGCCCGCGTCAATTACGAAGCCTGCGCCGATTACGAACGCCGCGTCGATCACGAAGTCCGCGTCGATTACGAAGTCCGCGTCGATGCGTTCCGCGAACAACAAGTAAGCCCTACTACAAACGTTTCCGAAGCAGTTTTTCGGACCCGAAAATCGCCCCCGCGACGCGCCAAAATGCTTCTCGGCGCCTGTCAACAAAAACATTAGGTGGAATCTCTTATCTGCCTACCACGGAAAGCCTTACTGGTCTCGCGCTAAAGTAACATAGCACAACCAAGCAAGCTCTGCAGTTACACTTTGGCTTGCACAACAGTCATTTTATTGTTCGCGCCCAGCTGAGCTTGCGGGCGCCTCCGAAAACCGGCAAAACCGCTGAAAAGCGGCGACGCAAAGCCCCGAGACTAACGCGACGAAATCCGTCGCTACGTCAGTCGAGCTACCGAAGAGGAGCCAGTTAGTGAAATCATTTCGCTGCAGATTCAGCCTTGCCGTTGCGATCCTCGCCGTCTCTGGGGTCGCCACCCCCATTCCCGCAAGCGCGCTTCAGGTCTTTGGGCGCGCCAACCGGGCAGGCTCGAGTGCTGTCGCGAACCACAGTGATTCCCTGGCTAACTCCGCTGTCGGCAACGGCGGCGCCATAGAGGATAGCGTTTACCCGTCCGCTGATAAAAAGCCATTCGTGGCCCCGACCGGCGAGCGCGGCACCGGGTTGAGCGGAAAGGTCTTTGCCCGTTTCGTGATGCCGGAAGACTGGATATCGCTCGCCTCCGTTCCGGGTGCCACGGTAGCCAGCGCGTCGGTCCAGCAGTCTCCGACGGCGAGCGCCGAAACCGTGTTCACCATGCGCTCTTTCGGACAGAAAGTCCGCGCCTGGCTGAATGGTTACCGGCTCGGCTATTGGCCGCAGGAGAAGGGCAGACTCAGATCAGAGGCGTACCGGAACCCCGATGGCTTCATCGAAGTGACCCCGGATAACGAGGATACCCGTGTCTCCGAGCACTTCCGGCTTCGCGACTTCCTATCCCACGACCAGAAAGACGTCTGGCCGAAGTACCTTGTTTTACGCGAGCCGCTTCTCGACAAGCTTGAGCTGGTGATCGAGGATTTGAACGATCACGGCGTCAACGCCGAGGGGATGAGGATCCGATCAGGATTCCGGACGCCCGCCCATAACCTCGCCGTTCGCGGCGAGGGAAGCGCTCGCGACAGCCGCCACCAGTTTGGCGACGCCGCCGACGTCTTCATCGACCAGGAAGGCAACGGCAAGATGTCGGACCTCAATGGCGACCATAAAGTCAATTTCGCCGACGTAAAAATGATCCTCGACGCGGTCGAGCGGGTTGAAGCACGCTACCCCGAGCTCGTTGGCGGCACTGGGCTCTATGCCTACTCGGGTCGCAGCGGACCGTTCGCGCACATCGATGTGCGCGGTACCCGCGCCCGTTGGGTGCGCGGGGTCTACAAGGGTCGTTCTCGCCGCGTCGTCAAATCGCGCAAGTCGACGGCAAAGTCAGGCTCGATCAAGGCGTCAGTCGCCAGCAGCGCGTCTGTCGGACACGGAAGAGCGTCAGAGACACCGGAGTAGATCTCGGTGGCTCTGACGCTCTTTAGCGTTGGAAGCTCAATAGAAAGAAAGGCTTACCTTCCGATCCAGTAGGTCCCCTTGATCTGGAAGATGTTCGTCGGGCGGTCCCGGAACAGCAGTGACCTGTCTCGATTGAAATCAAAGTCTCCAAACTGATCGAAGCCGTTCCGCTCCTGCGTCCAGACGAAATAGAGTGTTGATCCCGGCCGATACTCCCACCTCAGGACGCTCGTACCACGGAGTGACCGGAAGTTGAAATCCTGATTGTCAAACGTAAAAGTTGCCGCTGGCCCGGCCGTCCCGTCCGGGTCGGCTGTATAGGTAATGGTGCCGTCTGAAGCGACGTTCTTCACGATCGTGCTACCGTTGTCCCGCCCGTAGATACTCATCCGGCGCGATTTGACTTCTGTAAACTCCTTGAAGCTCGTGTACTTGCCGCTTGAGAGGAATGGCTGGGCAAACGTCTCCAGCGTGAGATTCGGGGTGAAAGTCACGTTGACGCGCGTATCCATCGAGAGCGTCTTTTGTTGCAGACGCCCGAAGATGTAGCGCGTTCCAGCGAAGCCGGCTGGAGCGGTCGGGTCAGTCACCGCTGTGACGTACTGCTGCGCAGTGTTGTCGACGTCGAGAGACGGCGAGAGGCTGAGCAACACCCGTGAAGACGGTTTGTAAGTCAGGCGCGGTGCGTAAAACTGTCGGCCTCCTTCGCTGTTATCGCGCGGGGTGATTCGCTGATACGTGAAGTTGCCGACGATGCGCTTGCGCGAATCTGTCCCGAAATCGGTTGACCACATGTTGTAACCGTAGCGGATCACTGTCGGTCCGCCGCGAGTCAGGCGTTCGTCGTAAGCACTCGGCTGAACCAGAACGAACGTGCTCAGGTTCATGTAGTTCTTGAGGGTCACCTGCCACCACGCGTGCAGATCGCCCCCGTTCTTGTCACCGTCGAAATTGTTCTGGGTTTGAACTCCCCAGATCGTGTACATGTTCCGATACCAGGAACCTGGCGTAGTCCACTGACGGAAAATGTTGAAGAGCGACCACTTGTAGTCTGCGCGACCAAGTACGCCGAGATCGTTCGCTTCGAACCCCGGGCTACGCCAGTTCTGGGTGGTTTCCCACAGCCAGTTGCCATTCTCCTTGGCGAGGCGCGCGTAGAAACCGTACCCATACAGATTGCGCCGAGTGGGATCGAATTCTGTATTGAATAAACCGTCCGTTGTGGCGGTGCGGCCTGGTCGCTGGTAGTAGCGAGCGCTCGAAAACTGGGCCCGGCGAATTGCAGCGGTGTCGCCACCGATGTGGGTCAGCGCGGTCTGTACGTTGAAGCTGTACGCGCGGTTCGCCCAATGGTGGTCCAGATCCAGGCCAGCCGCCTGCGCATTCGATCTAAGCCGGGCGACCTCGTCGGGATTGCTGAGATTTCTATTCACCAGCGTCGTGATAGTACCGATGCGGGTATTGCCGCCGTTCAGATCCTTTTTCAGCCGACCCACGAAGTAGTTCGTGAGCGGCTCGACTTCCTGCGTCTCGTCGATTGTGCTTCCAACGGGACGAAAATGAGCGCGCTCTCGGTTGGTCACCGCGTCCATCAAACCGACGCTGATTCCACTGGCGGTACGCCCGGTCACTTTGCCAGCACCAAGGATTGTCGTGGCATCCGCCGCATCCATGAAATCCGACTGATCGGCAACCAGCCCCGAGAGTTGGGGTGACCGTCCGATTCTTCTTGTATAAACCAGGCTCAGACTCGAGACGTTGCTGCAGAAGTAGCAGCTGAACCCGCCGGTCGAGAAATAGCCCGAATTAGAGACAAAGAAAGGTCGCTTCTCACTGAAGGTCGTCTCGAACACAGACAAATTCACAACCGCCGGGTCCACTTCCACCTGTCCAAAGTCCGGATTGACCGTCGCGTCGAGCGTCAGGTTGGAAGTCAAATTCACTTTGAGATCGCCGCCGGCGCGGTACAGCATCTCATTTGTGGAGTGATACGGATCCCCGGGGCGCACGCGCTCGAGTTTGCTGCGCGTGGTGGCGTATGGCACGAGCTCCATCTGGCGGGGGCGGGAAGCGATCTTGATTCCCTCGAGGGTTCCGAAATACGCCGGCCCGCCTGACTCGTTGCTCCGCCAGAACGCCCACATGTCCTGCTCCGCGCGCCGATTGATTTCCCGCCAGATCTGCATTCCCCAAACCTGGTCTGTGGCCCGCGAGAACTTCAGCTGAGAGAATGGAATCCTGAACTCAGCGGTCCAGCCGAGCGAGTCAACCTTGGCGGCTCCATCCCAAACCGGGTCGAACGACGAATCGCCATTCTGGTGATCGCCCTTCACTCCGTCAGGATTGATCTCGAACCAATTGCGGCTGTTCTTGTCACGGAAGGTATCGAAGACGAAGGCGATACGATCCGAAGTCAGGTTATTGTCGCCGCGCATCACCTGGTCGCGCCGAGCCAAGGCGCTCCGCACTCCCTTGGCGCCGAGTGAGTCGTACATGCGGGCCGCGATATAGAGAGCGCTCGCATCGTATAGTATGCGGATCTCGGTGCGTTGACTTGGCGGCTTCGCCTCATCGGGTACGGCTTGAACCAGCTCCGTGATGGGCTTGGCAGCTGCCCAGGCAGCTTCATCGATTCGGCCATCGATCGAGATTTCGCCTTGCCTCAACGCCGCCTCGGCCACGGGACGGGGATCGTTTTGTGAACGAGTTGTCGCCTGAGCGAATGTCAGTGTCGGAAGGAAGAAGCACGCGAGAACCGCTGCTTTCAGATGTGCGACTGACGAACGAACGGGCATATCGGCTCCCTACGAGTGGATGCGCTTGCCAGCGGCAGCAGGGCGGCCGGCGTTCGATTCTTAGACCGCCCAAACGGCGAAATGGTTGGAAGTACCTAAGGCGTGCTATCTTCAGCGCGCATCATACGATGCGGGTGGCCACCCGGTGTCATGCTTCGGTAAAGGGAATGTTTAGAAAACTCAAATTCTTTCCTGTCGCGCTTGTGCTGCTCGCCGTGGCGCTTCCTGCCCAGAACGTCGCAAAGCCAATTCCACGCGACCCCGATACCGGCGAACGTCACCTTCGCAATATCGAGCAGCTCACCAACGGCGGTGAGAACGCCGAGGCCTACTTCAGTCACGACGGCCGTCGTCTGATCTTCCAGAGCACACGCGATGGCCGGTCGTGCGATCAGCAGTACGTGATGCGGATCGATGGCTCTCGTGTGCGGAAGGTGTCCAGCGGTCGGGGGAAGACGACCTGTGGATACTTCATGAACGGCGATCGCCGAATCTTCTTCGCGTCGAGCGAGGCTCTTGAACAGGAATGCCCACCACGTCCGGATCCATCAAAGGGCTATGTCTGGCGGCTCGATCCTTTTGATATCTACACGGCGCGTCCTGACGGGTCGGGCCGGCGTCGGCTAACCAACTTCGGCGTGTACACGGCTGAAGGCGTGCTTTCGCCGGACGGCAGGAAAATCGTCTTCACCTCGCTCAAGGATGGCGATCTGGACATCTACGTCATGAACGCGGATGGATCGGGCGTTCGCCAGCTGACGCATCAATTGGGATATGACGGGGGACCATGGTGGTCGCCGGACGGCAAGAGAATCGTTTATCGTGCGAATCACCCGGAGACCCCGGAAGCGATCGCTACCTATAAGGACCTGCTGGCGCAGCGGCTGGTGCGGCCGAACAAAATGGATCTGTGGATCATGAACGCCGACGGGAGCGACCAGCACCAGATCACCCGACTAGGTGCCGCCAGCTTTGGTCCCTCGTGGACGCCGGATGGCCGGAAGATCGTTTTCTCGTCGAATCACCACACCGATCCCAAACTCGGAAACTTCGACCTTTTTCTAATCAACCCCGATGGGTCGGGACTCGAGCAGGTGACGACGGCGGCGACGTTCGACGGCTTCCCGATGTTCAGCCCGAACGGGAAAAAGTTGGTTTGGGCGTCGAACAGGCACGATGCCAACCCTCATGAAACCAACATCTTCATCGCCGACTGGATTAACTAATCGCCGTAGTTGATCTGGCCGAGGTGATGTTTGAGATGTCCGACGTAGTCGCTCATGAAATAGTCGAGCGTCGCCGGTTGGTCAGCGGGAAGGGGACGCCACGCCAGCGTGTCCAGATTGTGCTTCGCGCGCGGCGAATTTCTGAGTGAATCAGATGTGTTTTCCATCACGCGCGCGATGTGAAAATTGAAATTTTTCCAGAGTGTGACGAGGTCGACCCATGGCGCGTCCCCGTAGGCTTGGACGACGACCCACGCATCCTGGTCGTAGCCCGGAAAGACGAGATCATCCTGGAATTGCGCGCGCACGAAACGCTGATGGTTATTGGAAGCAGAATCGATCAAGTGGCCGATGATTTCGGCCGGCGACCACTTTTCAGGTCGCGGACGACGCTTCGCTTTGGCGTCGCTCAAGCGCAGCAACCTGGGCGCGGCCTCTTCGACAGCGCGACGCAGCTCCCCGATGTACGGAGGCAGGGTTCTTCCGGATTCGGATGTCTGGCCCATGCGACTATTTCCTGGCCCGATCTTTCCAGTTACTGTGGGGTAGTCACTGCGGTCGGCGCAGGTCTTTGAACTTACTAATATCCCATCGATGAAAAAGATTGCTCTTTTATTTGTTCTGGTGATCGGCCTGGCCGCTGCATCTGCTGCCCGTTCTCAGCAGCCTGCAACTCCCGGTCAAAGCAAAGCCACGTCGACAGTTACGGACACGGTGGTTTTCAAGCCGTCACCGGAGCTGCAGAAATCTCTCGAAGATCTTGCGGCCGCCATGCAGGCGCTGGCGCAGCGAATCGCCAATGATCCGGAGATCAAGACCGCTGCGATGAACGTGGCGTCCGGATTCGTGACGACGGCTCAGCAGGTTGTTGCCGAGCAGTCGGGAGCGATCGAAGAGGCGCTCAAGACCGCAGCCGAGCGGATCTCCGCCGCGCAGAAGAACCAGAAGATCGGCACCAAGAAGTAACTCGCCCCAAAATCTTCAGCACGATAGCGCAGCCGGCCGAAGTTGGCCGGCTTAAATTTGCGCCGTGCTGGAAGGGTCCAGATCTCAACTCGTTGCGCGACAAGTAATCAGCGGCGCCATCCTCGGCGTACTCTGCGCCGTTGCCGCCTACTTGCTTGGCGTCCAGCAACTGACCCGCCGGCCTGAAATAAGCTTTCTTCTTCCCGCGGCGGTGATTGGCGGTGCGATCGGAGCGACGCGGCTGCGGCCCCTGCTCTGGATTGGAGGAGGCCTGCTTTCACTTCTTTGCCTGCTCGTTGCCTACACTCCACTCGTGGCCACAATCGGGAAGCCGTTGATCCGCCACGATTCTGTTCCCGCCCGGCTTGACGCGATCGCCGCCTTGTCGGCCAGCGTTACTCCAGAAGGATGGCTGCGCAGCGAAACGCTCGATCGACTGCTGGGCGCGGTGAATCTCCAGCGCACCGGCGTTGCACCAGTTGTGATGGTATCGCGTGAGCGCGCGCGCATTCGTGGGCGCACCGTGTCGGATTCGGCAGACCTCGCGAGGCTCGTCAGCCTGACAGGTACATCATCGGTGGTGCTATTCGTCGACTCGATCTTTACGACGCGGACTGAAGCGCTCAGGATGAAGAAGATTGCCGATGCACATGGGTGGCGGCGAATAGGAGTCGTGACGTCGCCCCTGCATACGCGAAGGGCCTGTGCTACCTTCGAAGCGGTTGGCTTCCAGGTTGTTTGTGTGCCGGCTGCGCTGCGCGGTTCGGGGCTCGATCCCCGAAGCAACCCGGAGGATCGGTTCCGGGGTTTCCGCTCCTGGCTCTACGAGACATTCGCCACCGATTCCTACAGACGTCGAGGCTGGATCCGTTAAGGACCGAAAGGGGGAACACTCACGATGACATCTGCAGTTCCAGGGTCAATGTCGGCAACAGCCACGAACAACGATCAGCCGGAGACCCGAGGGATATGGAAGGTGATCACCGCATCGTCGGTCGGAACGATGATCGAGTGGTACGACTTCTACATTTTCGGGAGTCTGGCCGCGATTATCTCGACCGAGTTCTTCCCGGGGAGCAACCCAACCGCGGCCTTTCTGAAGACCCTGGCCACCTTCGCGGTCGGCTTCGCCGTTCGACCGTTCGGAGCGCTCGTATTCGGCAGGATTGGCGATCTGATCGGGCGCAAGTTCGCTTTCCTCGCGACGCTGCTGATCATGGGCGGGTCTACCGCGGCAATCGGATTTCTTCCTGGCTATGCCACCATTGGCATCGCAGCGCCGATCATCCTGGTTCTTTTGCGTTTGTTGCAGGGTCTGGCGCTTGGCGGTGAGTACGGTGGCGCGGCGGTCTATGTGGCGGAACACGCGCCCGACGGGAAGCGAGGTTACTACACCAGCTATATCCAAACGACGGCTACGCTCGGCCTGTTCCTGTCGTTGGCAGTGATTCTGATTGTACGTGGACTGGTGGGAGAAGACGCGTTCAAGGCCTGGGGTTGGCGCGTTCCATTCATTCTTTCTCTCCTACTGCTGGCGATCTCGTATTACATCCGCGTGCGGTTGCGCGAGTCTCCGCTATTTTCGGCGTTGAAGGAATCGGGTCGCACGTCGCGGGCGCCGATTCAGGAAAGCTTCGGTACGTGGTCGCGGTGGAAGATCTTTTTCACGGTCCTCTTCGGCGCCGCTGCTGGCCAGGCGGTCGTCTGGTACACCGGACAGTTTTACGCGCTGTTGTTCCTGCAGACGGTGCTGAAGGTTCCGCTGGTTACTTCCTACGTCGTCGTCGCGATAGCTCTCGCGCTGGGTGCGCCGTTATTCGTGTTCTTCGGGAGTCTCTCCGATCGGATCGGCCGCAAGAAGATCATGATGGCGGGGAATCTTCTCGCCGCGCTCCTTTACGTGCCGATCTACCACGCGATGAAAGCGTACTCGAGCCCCGTGAACGCGGTCATGCTCACCCTGCTTGTGTTCGTGCAGGTTGTTTTCGTGACGATGGTATACGGACCGATCGCCGCGTTCCTGGTCGAGGCGTTCCCGGCGAAGATAAGATACACGTCTTTGTCGCTGCCTTATCACTTCGGCAACGGCTGGTTTGGCGGTTTCCTTCCCATCATCGCAACGAGTCTGGTTGCTCGGACGGGCAACATTTACGCTGGCTTGGCGTTCCCGATCACCGTTGCGCTGATCACGTTCGTCGTCGGCTCGCTAACGTTGGATGATCGGCACAACGAGAGCATCTGGGCGGAGGTCGCATCAGGTGCGCCCGCGCCTAGTCTCAGCTGACAAGGATGACACCCGCCATCGCCGGGGCGATCCTCCTCGTCCTTCAGGGCACCGATTCTCTCCGATCGCAGATCGAGCGGCGCGTTGCCGCGGATTCGGGTGCTCAGGTTGGCGTCGCCTATGTGGATCTCGCCTCATCGGACACGCTCTTCATCAACGCGGATTCGAGTTTCCACGCGGCAAGCACGATGAAAGTGCCGGTAATGATCGAGCTGTTCCGACGGGCGAACAGCGGGTCGTTCCGCATGGATCAGGGCTTATTGATGGTGAACCAGTTCGCATCGCTGGCAGACGGCTCTCCATTTTCGCTCGATCAGGGGTCGGACAGCGACTCAACGCTCTATCACCGCATTGGCGAGCGGGTGCGGGTTGACTCGCTGCTCCGTCTGATGATTACGCGCTCGAGCAATTTTGCCACGAACACACTGATCACGCTCGTGGGAGCCGACGCGGTCACGCAAACGATGCGTGGGCTGGGCGCAAAGCGAATTCAGGTTCTGCGAGGTGTAGAGGACGGGAAAGCCTTCGAGCGCGGGCTCAACAACACGACGACCGCACGCGATCTTGCAATCATTCTGCGAGCGATCGAAGAGGGCAGGGCGGCGCCGCCGGCCGCAACACGCGAGATGCTCTCCATCCTTCTCGCGCAGGAATTCAACGAGAAGATTCCGGCCGGGCTGCCGTCGGGGATCCGGGTTGCACACAAGACAGGGGACATCACGGCCGTCTCACATGATGCGGCAATCGTGTATCCGCCGGGGCGGCGGCCGTATGTCCTCGTCGTGCTGACGCGCGGGCTGAAGGACGGAGAGAAATCGAGCAAGCTCATCGCCGACATCTCGTCGCTCGCTTATGCTCACAACGCGGCGGCCAGCTCTCGTACGCTCAGCGCATCATCAAGCCAATGAAAGTTGCCTTTATCGGACTTGGCGACATCGGCGAGCCAATTGCTTCGCACCTGGCGCGGGATCCTTTCGAGCTGGTTGTCTGGAACCGCACGGCAGCAAAAGCCGAGGAGTTTGCGAGCAAGCACATGGCGCGCGCGGCGAAAACCCCGGCAGAAGCAGTCAAGAATGCGGACGTCGTGATTACCTGTCTGCCGTCGTCAGCGGAAGTCGAATCGGTGGTGCACGGTGAGAACGGAATTCTCGATGCCATGCGCAGAGGAGCTGTGTTAGTGGATTGCACTTCCGGTGACCCACCGACCTCCCGCTCGATTGCCGCCGAGCTCGGTGGACGGGGTGTGGAATTCATCGACGCGCCGGTGAGCGGCGGGACGGCTGGGGCCAAATCAGCAACGCTGACGGTCATGTGGGGCGGCGAGGAAACAGTATTCGAGCGTGTGCGCCCCGTTATCGAGGCATTCGGCAAGAAAATCGTGCACGCCGGGCCGGTCGGGAGCGGAGACGCGCTGAAGGCGGTGAACAACGCTTTGCTGGCCGTTCACATTCTTTCGACTGCGGAAGGGCTGGCGATTCTGGCAAAAGCGGGAGTGGATCCGAAGGTTGCGCTTGAGGTGATCAACGCATCGAGCGGCCGTTCGAACACTTCGGAGAACCTCATTCCTCAGCGGGTTTTGACGCGCGCCTTCCCGCGCACATTCCGGCTGGCGTTGCTGGATAAGGACATCGGGATCGCGTCGGTGCTTGCCAGGGACCTCGACGTCAAGACTCCGCTCATCACCCTCACCGCAGAGCGCTTTCACGACGCGCGCGATAAGCTAGGCGATCAGGCGGACCACGTCGAAGCGGTGAAAATCGTAGAAGAGGAAAATCGGATCGAGCTCAAATAGCGCGCATCGTCTCTGCTCAGGATCGACGGCCGAGCGCCGCACGATCGACGGCGGCGATCCGTTGTTCGGCAAGATCCGGATCGATCACCGGGGCGACCTCTTCGTCGGCGAGCTCGATTGTCTGTTGCGCGCGTTCGACCACGTTCTGGCCTCCCGGGACCAGCATTCCGAACTCGATCTCGGCGCGGCGACAAAATCTTTCCTGACGGGCACGATCTTCCATCTCGAGAGGGAATCCGAGGCGATCCAGCCGGGCATGCATGGCCTCGTGAAGGATTGTTGCCGCGACCTCCGCGTCTGAAAAGTCGGGGTTGACGGTAAAGGTCAGCTCTACGAGGCACGCCCGCTCGTTGTGGAAGTAGGCGCCACGACATGCGAAGCGCTTCGAGACGATGTAGGCGAAGTCGCGCTGCATGTGCCGAAAGTGGTGGGGGACGTACTCCTTGATCAGCGCGAGCGAGCGCTCCAGTCGAGCGATTACGTCTTCGGTCGCGATGTCGGGGCGCGTGTTCTCGACGAAAACGGGAATGCCGAGCACGTCAAAGCGGGCGACCTGCACCTGGACGCCGGTGTCGATCAGGAATCGTTTCAGTCTCTCGAGCACGTCGGATTATACACCTAACTTCAAATCCGAGCTTCAATTAGGTAGTGCGGCGCGCCATATTTGTGCACCAATGGCTACGAAAAACGCGACGGTCCTCGATGCCAGGGCAGTCGAGAGAACGTTGAAGCGAATGGCAGTCGAGATCGTCGAGCTTAATAAGGGAACGGACGATCTGATCATCGTTGGAATTCAGCGCCGCGGCGTACAGCTCGCTGATCGGCTGGTGAAGATGATCGAAGGCGGTGAAGGCGTGTCGGTGCCGCAGGGTTCGCTCGACATAACGCTTTATCGCGACGACCTGCAGACGGTTGGTCCGCGGCCGGTCGTCGGGCCGACGCATTTGCCATGGGAGCTCGACGGGAAGCACGTCGTCATCGTGGATGACGTTCTCTATACCGGTCGGACGGTCCGCGCAGCACTCGACGAGCTCGCCGATTTCGGCCGCCCGTCCAACATTTCGTTGGCGGTGCTGATCGATCGTGGCGGTAGAGAACTCCCTATTCAGCCCGACGTTGTGGGCAAGAAGGTTGAAGTTGCCGAGGATGAGAGAGTGGATGTAATGGTTGCGGAGCTCGATGATCGCACCGAGGTGGTAATCGTGCCCAAGTCGGCGGCGTGACGGAGCCGATAGGCAAAGATCTACTCGGGCTGGAGTCGCTCACCGGCGACCAGATTCGACTCATTCTCGACACCGCTGAGCCGTTCAAGGAAATCAGCGAACGCGCCATCAAAAAAGTCCCCGCCTTGCGTGGGTCAACAATCGTAAATCTCTTTTTCGAGAACTCGACCAGAACGCGTATCTCGTTCGAGTTCGCTGAGAAGAGACTGTCGGCAGATACCGTCAACGTATCAGCCAGCGGGTCCAGCGTTTCCAAAGGCGAGACTCTCGTCGATACCGCTCGCAATCTCGAAGCGATGCGTATAGACATGGTCGTCATCCGGCACTCGGCGTCGGGCGCGGCGAAGTTCCTGGCCGACCGCATCCAGTCGAACGTCATCAACGCCGGCGATGGAACGCACGAGCATCCGACACAAGGTTTGCTCGACATTCTTACGCTGCGCGATCGGCTCGGTGACTTGAAAGGTCGAAGGGTCTGCATTTGTGGCGATATCCTTCACTCACGTGTGGCACGCTCCAACATCTGGGGACTGTCGAAACTTGGCGCCGAAGTGGCCGTGTGCGGCCCGAGATCGCTGCTGCCAAACGCGATCGACGAGTTCGGTGTCAAGATCTTCGACCGCATCGAAGAGGCGATCGAGTGGGCCGAAGCACTCAATGTCCTGCGTTTGCAGTTCGAGCGGATGACAGCGGGCTACATTCCTTCCGCGCGAGAGTACAACCGCGTGTTCGGCATTTCGCGCGAGCGACTGGATCGAGCGAAGCGCGACATTCTCATCCTTCATCCGGGGCCGATGAATCGCGGGGTCGAGATCGATTCCGATGTTGCCGACGGACCGCACAGCGTGATTCTCGATCAGGTGACGAACGGTGTCGCGGTGCGAATGGCGGTGCTCTATCTGCTCGCCGGGGGCAAACCAGAGCTCGCCGAAGCGGCGAAGGGCGGAAGCTCCCGAGGCAGGGAGGATCGCGAATGAAGCCGCTGCTGCTGCGGGGCGGAAAATTGGTCGATCCATCGCAGGGCATCGACGAACGCGGTGACCTGCTGATCACCGGCGGCGACATTGCCTCGGTTGGGGGCAAGATCAACGGCCCCGAAGAAGCGGAAGTGATCGACTGCGAAGGAATGATCGTCGCGCCGGGCTTCATCGATGTTCATTGTCACCTCCGCGAACCGGGGCGCGAGGATGTCGAGACAATCGCCACTGGTGCGCGCGCCGCGGCCGCGGGCGGGTTCACGGCAGTGTGCGCGATGCCCAATACAGATCCGGTGACGGATAATCAGGCGGCTGTCGGATTCATCGTACGACAGGCATCGCGGGCCGCGGCGGCGCGCGTTTATCCGATCGGCGCGATTTCGTTGGCACAGGAAGGAAAAGTGCTTGCCGAGTTTGGCGAGATGGTTGGAGCCGGCGCGGTCGCGGTTAGCGATGACGGAAAACCGGTAGCGAGCGCGCAATTGATGCGGACTGCCCTCGAGTATGCACGCACGTTCAGGATTCCCGTGATCGATCACTGCGAAGAGCCAACGCTGTCGGCGGGCGGAGCGATGCACGAGGGAATCGTCAGCGCTCAGCTGGGACTGAAGGGGATTCCGGCGGAAGCCGAAGAGATCATGGTCATTCGCGACATTCTCCTCGCCCGGCTGACCGGTGGCCACGTGCATCTCGCGCACATGAGCACGAAAGGTTCTGTGGAATTGATTCGCTGGGGCAAGGAGCGCGGAATTCGAGTAACCGCTGAAGTGTGTCCGCATCACTTGTCGCTCACGGACGAAAGCGTGCGCGGTTACGACACCAACGCGAAAATGAATCCTCCTTTGCGGACCGAAAAGGATGTCGAAGCGCTTCGCGGAGCCGTCAAGGATGGAACGATCGACCTGGTCGCGACCGATCACGCGCCGCACCACTATGACGAGAAGGAGCGTGAGTTTGCCGACGCACCGAACGGCATCGTCGGTTTGGAAACAGCGCTCGCCGTCGTCGTCACCAATCTTGTCGAGCCGGGGCATCTCACTTTTACCGATCTCGTAAATCGGATGTCGTGCACACCGGCCCGCGTATTCAGCCTCCCCGGCGGCAGCCTGAAGCGCGGCTCCACTGCGGACATCACTGTGTTCGATCCGAAGTCTCGCTGGAAAGTGGATCCTTCGACATTCCTCTCCAAAGGCCGAAATACTCCTTACGTTGGAATGACCCTCTCCGGCCGCGCCGCTTGTACTATTGTAGCGGGCTCGGTCGTCTATCGATCGGGGATTCCCGTCCACGGCCGGGAAGAGATGAATCGAGTCAGGGGATAAGCACGATGGCCGACAGAGAGCCGGTTTCACTGGACGCGCTCAATGGACTGCTAAAGGAGAGGCAACGCTACGAGGAGTGGCTGACTGCGCTGGAGCAGAAGCGCGGCGTCACTTCCGAAGCGGTGTATCAGCGCGTCCAGGCCGACTATCAAACTCGCCTGCGCGAGGTGTCGAGCAAACTTGCCGAGCGCGCGGGGGAGCTGCGGGAGAGCATTGATACGCTGACAGCGCGACTCGAGGACATCTCCCGCCAGGAGCAGCAACAGCGCGAGGCGCGGCAAGAGGCGGAGCTGCGCGCGGCGGTCGGCGAGTACACCGATAAGCAGTGGAAGGAAATCGGAGGCGCTTGGGACAAGGAGCTCGCCCGTCTCGTCAAGGAAAAAAACGCGATCGATTCACAGCTGACCGAGCTCAATCGGATTTTCGCACTGAGCGTGAAGGAGCGTCAGGCGGAAGCGATCGCGATGGGAAGGATGCCGTCGGACGACGGGATGCGCGGAAGTGCGGGCACTCCGATCTCACCGGTCGTGCCACGGCCCGCCATTCCAGAGCCGCCGACTTTGAATCCTCCGTCACGCGTCGAGCATCCGACCGGCGGGCGCCAGCAGACTCCCGCGCCAACGCCCGGCCGCACACCATTCGACGAGTTTCCGGTTTTGCGGCCGGGCACCGGGCCGGTGTCGCCGCCTTCAACGACGGCAGTCGCTACGCCTCCGTCGGTCCCAAAGAGTGGCGGCGCCAACGATCCGCGATCGGAACAGCACAAGACGCTCAAGTGCCCGGAGTGCGGAGCCGCGAACTATCCCACCGAGTGGTATTGCGAGCGATGCGGTGGAGAGCTGGCAACGATGTAAGAAGGGCGCCCAAACTCGGCGCCCTTTCTTTTTCCCGGGACTACCGCCAGTTATTTGGCGGCTTTGGCCAGCTGGCTCTTATGACGTGCTGCTGCGTTCTTATGGATGAGTCCCTTACGTGCCGCACGATCCAACAACTTGACGGCTTCCTGTCGTTCTTCCTGCGACCCTGACGCCGCGCGCTTTAGAGCTGTACGCAATGCGGACTTCTGAGCGCGATTGCGGATTGCTGCCGCGCGCGATTTCCGCATGTTCTTTTTCGCTGAAGCGAGATTTGGCAAAACGGTATCTCCCAAAAAATTCACTGTGACGTAGCTCTCAAATCTGCCGGCAACGAAGGCTCAGGTCAAGCTGTCGAACCAGTGAAGAAGTGCTAACTTCAAGCGCACATCGACCACCTGACTCTCGAAAATTGGACAAATCTTTTGAGCAATTCATTCTCGTTGCGCCGGTGTTGCTTTTTTCAATGGTGGCGCACGAGTACGCACACGGTTATGCGGCGCTCAAGCAGGGTGATACCACCGCCTACTCATTGGGACGCCTGACCTGGAACCCGCTGCCGCACATAGATCTGTTCATGACGATCCTGTTGCCGCTGCTGACCTACTTCACGACAGGAATCGCGTTCGGCGGCGCCAAGCCGGTCCCGGTCGTACCGCGCAATTACCGCAACTTCAAACGTGGTGACATCATCGTCTCGCTCGCTGGCGTGACGACGAATTTCATCATCGCCATCTGTTGCGTACCCCTCATCATCCTGATGGGATTCGTTGGGCGTGCCGCACCGGTCCTGTCCAATACCGCGGCCATTCTCCAGGCGATGCTCCTCTACGGCGTGCTGATCAACCTCGCGCTCGCCGCGTTCAATCTGATCCCGATTCCTCCGCTGGACGGCTCCCACGTCTTCAAGTACATCCTGCCTCCGGCATGGGCTCTCAACTATCAGCGACTCGGCGCACAAGGATTGCTGATACTATTCCTGCTGATAAGCTTCGGGTCACCGATATTGAATCTCTGGTTCAAGCCTGTTTTTCTGCTGGATAGACTCGCGACGCGCGCGGTGTTTCCCTATATCCTGCCGAGCCCATGGACGATGTAGAGATAGCCCACTCCGCCACCTTGCCGGTCAGCGACGCCGCGGCGTCGGAGGTGTTTGTCGTCGAGCTGGCTGAATACTCCGGTCCGCTCGATCTCCTGCTAACGCTGATTCGCGACGAGCAGATCGATATTTACGACATCCCGATCGCCCGCATTGCCGAGCAGTTTTTGGCGCGGATTTCCACGTTAAAGCTCGATGAAGCGGCAGACTACCTCGAAATGGCAGCTCGCCTGCTCCGCATAAAAGCGCAGATGCTGCTGCCGCGTCGCGAGGGGGAGGACGTGTGGGAGGATCCACGCGCTGAGCTCGTTCGCCGGCTATTGGAGTACCAGCAGGTTCGTGAAGTCGTTGACGTGCTGGAGCGGCGCAGCGAGGGCAGACGCTCGCGGTTCGCGAGGGCCTATTCGCAGCAGAACGTGGCGATTCCGGCTCCTGGTCCGTTAAGGATTTCGCTGCCCGAGTTGTTGTCTGCGGTCGATCGAGTCCTGCGACTGACGAGGCGACCTCACGTCCACGACGTCGTTCCGCGTGCGCTCGATGTTGACGGAGCGATCGGAATTGTTCGTGCTCTGCTTGCCATTCGGGCCAGAGCGCAATGGAAGGACGTGCTCCCAAAAAAGGCCGAACCATGGGAAGTATTGTCGCTGCTGCTTGCGCTTCTGGAACTGGCGAAACGTGGCGAGCTCAGATTGAGTCAGCCACGCGCATTCGCCGCCTTCGAGATAACACGTGACTCCGCTGGCGAAGCTGCTTGAGGCGGCGCTCTTCGCGAGCGCCGTACCGGTTCCAGTGGAATCTCTTCGACTGATGGCATCGCACGTCGACGACACCGAGACAACGCTCGATGAAGCTCTCGAAGAACTGCGCTCGCACTACGAGATCGACGGTCACGGCGTGGAGCTGGTGGAGGTCGCCGGTGGATGGCAGATCCTGACGCGACCTGAATACACCGAAGCGATCGAGCGTGCGCAGCTAGCTGCCCGTCCGCAACGCTTGTCCGCTGCAGCACTGGAGACGTTGGCGATCATCGCCTACCGCCAACCGATTGGTCGCGCGGAGATCGAAGAGATCCGTGGAGTCGGTGCGGGCGCAATACTGAAATCGCTGCACGAGCGTGGCCTCATCGACATAGTCGGGCGCGGCGAAGGACTGGGACGGCCGCTTCTTTATGGCACGACCCCATCCTTCCTCGAGCAGTTTGCATTGCGACATCTCGAGGAGCTGCCGCGTGCCGACGAGCTTGCGATCGCGCTGCGAGCACCCCGTCACGCGACGCCGGCGGTTGCTGCATCGGGTTCCATGGAAAACGGAGAGAAGCCGCCTCGGGCAGATTGATGCCCGCCTCCATGCGCATTCAGCGCGCCCTTGCTCGCGCGGGTGTCGCGTCACGCCGCGCAGCCGAGGAGCTGGTCGCGGCTGGCCGGGTTCGTATTAACGGTGCGATCGCATCAACCGGACAAAGTGTCGATCCGGAGCGCGATACAATCACCGTCGACGGCAAACCTGTGGCTCGGCCAACCGGTGCAACCTGGCTGGTGCTCAACAAGCCGGCTGGCGTGATGACGACGAGGTCGGACCCACAAGGACGCCGCACCGTATTTGATCTTATCGAGAACACGCCTGGCCTGACCTACGTCGGCCGCCTGGATTACATGACTGAAGGTGTCCTTTTGCTGACTACCGACGGCGACGCGGCGCACAAATTGACACATCCGAGCAACGAAGTTGAAAGAACGTATGTCGCGACTGTACGGGGCGATGGCGCCGCGGCGGCACGGGAGGCATTGAAGGGTGTACAGCTGGAGGATGGTCTGGTATTGCCGCGTGACGCTGTCGCGCGACGCATCGGTCGTGGGCACTGGGAGCTGGAGCTCACGATTGCTGAAGGAAGGACCAGAGAAGTACGCAGATTGTGTGAGGCACTCGGACTCGCCATCGAGCGCCTGGTGCGAACGGGGTTTGGGCCGGTGAAGCTGGGATCGCTCCCATCCGGCAAGACGCGGCCACTGACTGCGCGCGAGGGTGAAATCATCACCGCGCTCACAAAGACTGGCGGCAAGAGAAAGAACATCACCAGAGGATCTAGACGTGAGCGCACAAACCGTTATCGAGGCTGATGCATCGGTAGTTCAGGAAGTCGTCCATCAAGTGGGGCGGCGCATCGTTGGCCAGGAGTATATGGTCGAGCGACTGCTGATAAGTCTGCTCACCGGCGGCCACGTTCTGCTCGAAGGCGTTCCAGGTCTGGCAAAGACGTTGACCGTTCGCACGTTGGCTGAAACGATCAACACCTCGTTCAGCCGCATCCAGTTCACGCCCGACCTGCTGCCGGCGGACGTAGTGGGAACGCAGATCTTCGACCAATCGACCGGCAGATTCTCGGTCAAGAAGGGGCCGATCTTCGCCAACATAATTCTCGCCGACGAGATCAATCGTGCACCGGCCAAGGTGCAGGCAGCGCTACTGGAGGCGATGCAGGAAAAGCAGGTGACGATTGGAGGTACGACGCACATACTCGAGGAGCCGTTCCTCGTCCTGGCGACGCAGAACCCAATCGAACAGGAGGGCACGTATCCGCTGCCCGAGGCGCAGGTAGATCGGTTCATGCTCAAGCTGCACGTCGGATATCCCTCGCGCGACGAAGAGAAGGAAGTTCTGCGACGGATGGCTGGCGGCGAGCCGATTCCCGTCGACCGGGTAGCATCGCCGAAACAGATTCTCGACATGCGGCGCCATATCGCCGAGCTGTACATCGATGAGCGGGTGGTGGATTACATCGTCGAGATCGTACACGCGACTCGCAATCCTGATCAGGCCGGGTTACCCGAGCTCAAGCCGTTGATCGAGTTTGGCGCGAGCCCGCGCGCGACACTGGCACTTGCACAGGGATCGCGCGCGCACGCTTTCCTCCGCGGACGCTCCTTCGTCACACCTGAGGACGTGAAGTCGATTGCCCCTGACGTACTCCGCCATCGCGTGCTGAGGACGTACGAGGCAGAAGCCGAGGAAGTCACCAGCGACGAGATCGTTGGCCGGATCCTGCAGGCGATTCCAGTTCCGTGATCGGGATCTTCCGTCGGCGTAGCAAGCGCAAGGAGGTTCCGAAACGCACTCCTGAAAAACCGATGGGAGTGCCGCCGGAGATCCTGCGTCAGGTCAAGCTGATCGAGCTCCGCACCCGTGGCCTGGTGAATTCCGTTTTCACCGGCGAGTACCGATCGGTGTTCAAAGGGCAGGGAATGGAGTTCTCCGAGGTGCGGGAGTATCAGGCGGGGGATGAAGTCCGCTCGATCGACTGGAACGTCACTGCCCGCATGCGGCGTCCATTTGTAAAGCGCTACATCGAGGAGCGCGAGCTAACTGTGATGCTGGTTGTGGATCTTTCCGGCTCGGAACGTTTCGGAACCGTGAACCGGTTCAAGAGTGAGCTGGCCAGTGAGTTGGCGGCGGTGCTGGCGATGTCGGCGGTGCGCAACAACGATCGGGTGGGAGTGCTGCTGTTCACCGATCGCATCGAACACGTAATTCCTCCGCGCAAGGGGCGGCGCCACGTGCTGCGCATCATTCGCGACATTCTGGCGTTCGAGCCGGTCGGCCGTGGGACTGACATGGTGCGCGCGATCGACTACGTCGCCCGCATGCTCAACGAGCACGCGATCGTCTTCATCGTTTCTGATTTTCTCGAGGAAGACATATCCCATCCGCTCAAGCTGCTCGCTCAAAGACACGATGTCGTGGCCGTAACGGTCGACGATCCGAGTGAACGTGATCTGCCGGATATCGGAATCGCGCGACTCGTCGATCCCGAGACGGGGGAGACGGTCGAGATCGATACGAGCAGCAATGCAGTGCGCTCGGTGTATTCGGAGCGAGTCACGGCAGAGCGGGAGGAGAGGAAGCACCTTCTGCGCAGACTCGCCATCGACGAAGTCGCAGTCCACACCGAGGGTGGTGTAGTGGAGCCACTACTTCGCTTCTTCCGCAATCGCGAAACACGGGCGCGCCGGCGTTGAGCGTTTTCACGGTTGCGCTACTGTTGCAGCAGGCGGTGACTGGCGCACAGGCGCCGGTCAGTCAGACAGAGCTGCCAGTGCAGATGGGGTACCGAGTCACTCCCGATACTGTCCTCATCGCTCAGCCGTTCAATCTCTTCATCAAGGTTCTGGCGCCGAAAGGCGTGCGCTTTGAATTCCCGCTCGGCCCGGATACGACTTCGCAAAACGGCGTGCGCCCCATCGAGCTGCGCGGAGAAAAAGTCGTCGCCATGCTTGGCGACACTGCCGTCGCTCTCTACCACCTCGTGGCGTGGGACATCGGGACGCAACCACTGCGGTTCGCCGATGTGCGGGTGACATTCCAGGCTCAGGAGCGACGCCTTCCACTTGGCGACGCGAGCATCTTCGTGAAATCCGTTTTGCCGGCTGATACCTCACTGCGCATACCAAAGCCAGCGCGACCACTGATCGTGCTGCCTGTCTTCAACTGGATGCTGTGGGCAGCGATTCTCGCCGCGGCAATTGCGCTGGTCCTGCTCTGGTGGGTCTGGCGTCGTTATCGAAATCGCCCCAAGCCGCCAATCGATCCGTACGTGCGTGCGCAACAGGAGTTCGCGCGCGCCGAGGCGCGCAAGCATCTCGAAAAGGGGGAAGCGGAGGAATACGTCGCCGCAATGGTCGACGTCGTCCGCGAATATCTGGCGGCAAGAGTCCCCGGGGTGCGTCGGTCGAATACCACCACCGAGCTGGTGCAAGCGATGCGGCCGCGCGAAGGTGTCGAAGCTGAATTGCCGCAACTGCTGGAGCAAACGGATCTGGTCAAGTTCGCGCGGGCCGACGTCGCTCGTGATGAAGCGGCGCGTATTGGTACGGTTGCACGAGCGATAGTCGATCACGTCGAAGCGCGGGTCAATCCGGAGTCTGAAGCGGCGAAGCGCCTCAGCGCCGCAAAGGAGCGCGCAGCGTGAACGTATTCGGTTTGTTCGAGTTCTACACGCCGGAAGCGCTGTGGCTGCTGCTGCTGCTGCCCGCGTGGTGGTTGTGGAGATACTTTCGCCGGAGAGACGCGATCGTCTTCTCGCGCACCTCGGTTCTGGCGAAGGGGCCTCACGTCGGCGGCTGGATTCCGCGCGCGATCTTTCTGCTGCGCAATCTCGCTCTCGCCTTCCTGATCGTGGCGCTTGCCCGCCCACGCTCGGGCGCGCACACGGAGACTCAGACGAGCGAAGGGATCAACATCGTCCTAACGATCGACCTTTCGAGCTCGATGCTGGCTCTGGATTTCCGACCCAACAACAGAATCGAAGTCGCCAAAGCGGCCGTGAAGCGCTTCATCACGCGGCGCACCTCGGATCGGATTGGAGTCGTCGCGTTCGCGGGTGAAGCGCTGACCCAGGTGCCGCTGACGACGGATTATCCGGTGTTGCTGCAGGCCGTTTCGAATCTCCAGGCAGGCCAGCTGGAGGACGGGACGGCGATTGGAACTGCGATCGCCACGGCCGCAAACCGGTTGCGCGATGCGCCGGGAAAGTCGCGAGTGCTGATCCTGTTGACCGACGGCGTCAATAATCGTGGAACCGTCGAACCGCTGACTGCTGCGAAGGC
>DASUZC010000236.1:0-6266 GCA_036377095.1 Gemmatimonadaceae bacterium | reverse complement strand
GTCCGCCGACGCAATACGGCTTGATGCTCGGCAACTACGCCTACACCTACGACCACGTATTCGCACGGATCGGCAGCGATCGCATCCATTGGTCGACGGTGATCACACGACTCGACGACAGCGTTGCGGCAGGGGCGCCTGCGATCGAGCGCTACTTCTCGATTCACCGAATTGCCGTGCAATGGCGAAATCTCGAGATCGCGGGGAGCGAGAGTTACGTGTACGCGGGCGCGGGGCGCGGCTTCGAGCCGAGCCTGGTAAATCCGCTCAACATCTACGCTTTGTCGTGGCGTAACGAGAAGCAGGAAGGAAATCTCGGACTCGGTGGTGAGATTGCGCTGAGGACTGAGAACAAAGGAATCTTTTCCGGCCAGCTTTTCATCGACGATCTGCAGATCGATCGCAGCTGCGATCCGGCGTGCAAGCAGCCGTCGTCGTATGCGATGACTTTTTCCGCGGAAGGATTGCGCCTACGCGGTGATCAACGATGGTTCGCGTCGTACACCCGCGTCTCCAACCTCGCCTACAACAACAAGAATCCGGCGGAGAAGTACGAGGTTCTCGGTGTCGGGCTCGGACGCGGCTTTAGTGACTACGACGAATTCAAGGCCGGACTCGATCTGGCGCTCGTCTCCCGTACGCCGCTGCGTGTTTATGCGGCGCACCGCCGGCAGGGCGAGGGGAACTACAATGTTCCCTACCCTGCGCCCGCTGATTACGGATCGACGCCGGGGATGTTCGAGGGAGTGATCATGGCGGTGACGCGTGTTGGCGTCGCGGGTGCGTCACGGTGGCGGGATTTCGAGGTCAGCGGGGACGTCGGGGTCAATCACAGCTCGAATGACGGACACGTTAGCGGCGTTTCACGGACGGCCTTCGAGGGGAGAATCCGGGTGGCCGTCGAGCCGCGGTGGAGCGTTTCGTTTTAGAGAGCCGGTCGATATTTTCGTTACGGGGCCCTTAGCTCAGTCGGTTAGAGCAGCGGACTCATAATCCGACGGTCGCAGGTTCGAGTCCTGCAGGGCCCACTCCCCTCAAAGAAATACTGGCGCGTCCGATTTTCGCGCGAACAGAAGGACGCCGCGCGCGCCGGTGTGGTCGCTGAAGCGGACATGAGCTTCCCGACAACCGGCATCCCGCAGGATATCGAGAAGGCGAGTGACGGCGTAGGCGTTCATCTCCATCACCGGCGCATCTGGGCGTCGACGCCGCGCAATATTGAGCACCCACTTCGCCGCTGGCACGTGCGTGCGCGCCCAGTAGACAGCGCGACTGAGGAAGCTCGTTCTGCCAGTACTGTAAGGAACCTGAAACATCCCAACTCCACCGTCAGAAATCACTGAGGCGAGTTTGCTAATCAAGCGTTCGCCGCGCTCAACCGGGATATGCTGTAGTACGATGTACGAGTGAACGAAGTCGAAAGTACCCGCGACGCGCGATAACTCGTCATCACCCTGCACAAGCTCAACGTTCGCAGCGCCAGCTGCGTCGCAATTCCGGCGCGCCTCAGCGAGCATCGATGGTGAGACGTCAACACCTGTCACCTCCCGACAACGGGCGGCAAGTGGAATGAGCAGCCTGCCAACACCGCAGCCAAAGTCGAGCGCCCGTTGTGGCGCGAATCCGGCGTAGAGACGCTCACGAATTATCGAGAATATGGCTTCGATGTGAGCTTCGCCGGATTCAAAGAATTTTGCCCGCGCATCTCCGGTCGGCTGACCGTGGAATTCAGGAGCGGTCAGCACGGCGAAATACGGGTCGGTTTGCCCGAATCGTTCCCAGTCCCGATCGGAGTTGGTTATCGGCAATAGAATTCCAAGGTGACGGAGCGACGCGGAACGTGACGCAGGAGCACGGAGAATCTAATCCTGACAAGCGTTAGCTCTACCGCTGGAGCAGTTTGCCGTATAAAGTGTAAGTCTGTTTTCGGCTCCCGGCATTCCGGTGCGGGAGCCTTTTCATCGGTCGCGTAGCTCAGCTGGTTAGAGCGCTGCTTTCACACAGCAGAGGCCCGGGGTTCGAGTCCCTGCGCGACCATTTCGCAATCTCTCTGCTACCCACAAAACGGAATGACCATCTCAAAGCTTTGTGCGCTTCTTTTAGTCGTTGGCATCCCGCTCCTGTTATCACCGCGCCAATCCCTTGGCCAAAACCCCTCGCCGCAGCAGGCGCAGCAGATGCTGCAGAACAATCCGGCGCTTCTACAACAGCTTCGCCAACGCATCTTGAGCAGCGGTCTTACGCCAGACCAGGTGCGGGCGCGTCTTCGCGCTGAAGGCTACCCCGAGACCTTGCTCGACGCCTACCTGCCGGGCGCCACCGGTTCGCCCGACAGTACCATCGCCTCAGAAGACGTGCTCTCGGCGATTGGCCAGCTGGGACTTGCCGACACCACGGACATCGCTCTTCTGCGCTGCGGTGTTAACGCCGATACGCTGACAGTGCCGGACACTCTTCCCTCCGGGCTTATCGATACGCTGCAGGTCAGGCGGCGGCTGGACGAGCGTCGCCGTCTCGCCCGAATGCAATGCGCAAGTCAGGAAGATTCACTGCGACGGGGGTTGCTCACCCGGAAGATCGATTCCGACAGCGGCTTCGTGATCTTTGGACTCGACTTTTTCCGCAACGCCAACACACAGTTCGATCCTAACCTCGCGGGTCCCGTTGACGCCAGCTACCGCATCAAGCCAGGTGACCGGCTGGTGCTCGTGCTGACCGGCGACGTCGAGCAGTCGTACACGCTCGACGTAACCCGTGAAGGATTCATCATCATTCCCCAAGTGGGACAGGTCTGGGTTAACAATCTGACCCTGGGGGAGCTCGAGAACGTCCTTTACTCCAGACTTGGCAGAGTGTATTCGGGAGTTCGCCGCGGCGCGGGTGCGACGACGCATTTCTACATCACGCCGGCGCGACTGGGGAGCAACCAAATTTTCGTCACGGGCGACGTCGTCCGTCCCGGAAGTTACAGAGTGTCGAGCGCCGGAACCGCTCTGACCGCTCTATACGCCGCGCGCGGGCCAAATGACAATGGCAGCCTGCGCAACGTGCTCATTCGCAGGGGAGGTGTCGCTGCCGACACGCTCGACGTCTACGACTATCTTCTCAACGGAAACACAGCGCACGACGTCCGCTTGAACAACGGCGATCTTGTGTTCGTTCCAATTCACGGCGCAAGGGTTCGCATCGTGGGCGAGATCGCGCGTCCGGCGACGTACGAGATCAAGCCCCGGGAAACTCTGTCCGATGCGCTTCGCTTTGCGGGCGGTTTTACGGCGACTGCCGCGCGTCGCAGGGTCCAGATCGAGCGTATCGTTCCGCCCGACCAGCGAGTCTCTGGTGGACGCGACCGGATCGTCACCGAGATCGTCTCCGACGCGTTTACCAGTGGAACCGGCCCGACGGTGCCCGTGCTCGACGGAGATGTCATCCGCGTATTCTCGGTCGCGTCCCGCGTGAGAAACCGCATCTATGTCAGAGGTGATGTCTGGTCCCCCGGTAGTCTGGGGATCGCGCCGGGGATGAGGGTCTCCGACGCGCTTCGGCTTGCTGGCGGCGTGAGGCCGGACGTGTATCTGGGTCAGGTCCTCATCACGCGGACTCAGCCCGATTCGTCGCGGGAGCAACTCCGTGCGGCACTTCGCGATACGACCGGCGCCGTCATCAACGACATGCCGCTCCAGGAAGATGACGAGATTCGCGTCTTCTCTACCTCGGAATTCCGTCCCACACGTTATGTGGCGATCAACGGCGCCGTGCACAAGAGTGGGCAGTTCCCATATAGAGAAGGAATGACGGTTCGCGATCTCGTGCTGCTGGCGGGTGGTTTGGATCAGAGCGCCTATCTCAATGAGGCTGAGATTGCGCGCCTTCCCACCAACCGCGCTGGTGGCGTAACCGCGTCCACTTTTCGAGTTCCCCTCGACTCGAGCTACATTTTCGAGCGTGGGCCCGATGGGAAATACCTCGGCCCGCCCGGACTTCCTGCCGGATCGGGGCCGAGCGGTGATGTCGTCGTTCAGCCGTACGACAACGTCCTCATCCTTCGGCAGCCCAATTGGGAGCTGCAGCGGACAGCCGTGATCTCCGGAGAAGTCAGGTATCCGGGGCGATATTCGCTAAAGACGAAAACTGAAAAGCTCACCGATCTGATCGAACGCGCAGGCGGTCTTACCCCAGACGCTTACGCCAACGGCGTTGTGTTCTACCGACGCAGCAATGGCGTTGGACGAATTGGTATCGAATTGCCGAACGTCCTGAAAAACCCGCGCTCACTCGACAACCTGCCGCTTCAGGACGGCGACTCTCTTTTCATCCCGCGTTACAACGCCGTAGTCAATGTCCTTGGCGCCGTAAACTCGCCGGTTTCCGTGACCTACGCCCCGGGGAAAACGATCGAGTATTACGTCAGGGCCGCAGGCGGCCCCACGCGCAAGGCGGACACCGGCCGGTCTTATGTCACCCAGCCAAATGGCAAGGTCGAAGCGCGCGAGAAGCATTTTCTGTTGCCAGACGGCGTCCCCAAACCCCTGCCCGGAAGTACAATCTTCGTCCCCGAGCGGGATCCGGCAGATCGTCCGACGGACATCCTCGCCAATGCTGGCGTGATCGCACAGGTCTTGGCAGGACTCGCGACGCTGATTATCGCGCTTCGACGCTAGACAGGTTCACCGTTTGCAGCCTATTTCATAAGTTCCGGTTCGCCTGGCAAAGAGGAGTATCGTGGCCACAGTACTCAAGGAACGCGAGATGCCTACGGAGCTGGCGCAGTCCTCAGACCATCTGACGCTATCGCGCTGGTTGGCCGAGACGCTTTTGCGATGGCGCCTGATTGCGCTGGTTATCGGACTGACGTTCGTTGCGGCCGTGGCGGCGGTATTTCTCATTCCGCCCGTTTATCGTACCAGGGTTTCTTTCGTCGCCAATGCGACAGGCAGTAGCTCGCGGCTTCCCACCTCGGCGCTGAGCGCGGCGGGCCCACTAGCCGGACTCGCGACTCAGCTCGGGATGGGTTCGGGAACGGATCCATCGGAGTCGCCGAATTTTTACATCGAACTGACACAAAGTCGCGAACTACTCACGCGTCTACTGCTGTCAAGATTTCGAGATCCTCGGGGAGGGTCGGCGAGCGATAGCGCCCGGTTGATCGACATCCTGCGCCTGCGGGGATCCGATCCTCAGCGTCGCCTCGAAAAAGGCATCAAGAAAATGTCGAAATCGATTTCGGGCACTGTCGATCTGACAACCAGTCTGGTAGTGCTGGATGTCGACGCGCGTTGGCCCGAGCTCAGCTCGGCGGTTGCGAATCGCACGATCGAGTTGGTCAACGATTTCAACAAAGAGCAGCGAGTCTCTCGAGTCCGCTCCAAGAGAATATTCCTCGAGGATCGGGTGGCGAGGGCGCGAGCGGATTTGACGGCCACTGAAGACCGGCTTCGTCAGTTCAACGAGCAGAACCGGTCCTGGCGTGCAGCCCCATCGCTGGTGTTCGACGAGCAGCATCTGCAGCGGGAAGTGGACCGAACGGCGGAGCTGTATCTGCAGTTGCAGCGGCAGTACGAGAGCACGCTTCTCGACGAGGTGAATGACGCTGCTCGCATTACGGTGGTTGACGCCGGCGTACCGCCACGACGTCCGCTTTGGCCCGATTACCTTATCCTGGCGCTCAGCGTGCCCTTCGCCGGGCTATTCCTTGGATTTGTGGTGGCGGGCGCCGCTGCTGTCCATGCGGATTGGAGATCACGCCATCCTCTCTCAGCGAGCTACCTGTCCGGAACGCTACATCGCGTAAAGGGTGAGATGAGAAATGCGTTAAGGCGTTCCGCGGCGCGCCGCACGGCGTAAGACCAATCGCGTCTGCGCTCCGCCGGTCCATTTGACAGAGTGACGGCAGCCCGATGAATACTTCTGCGTTCGCGCGGCGCGACGCCCGGATGGGCACGCTGGTGGCGCTCCCGATTGTCCTGCTGTTATGGGTGCTGCCTTTCCACGCCCTCACCATCGCCTTTTTCTTTGGCGTGCTGCGGACCAGCATGCAGGCAACGGTCCTGTTGGCTTCATGGAAGGAGGGAGTCGTCGTGATCCTCTTTGCCATTGTCGTCATGCGGGCTTTGCTCAGCCGAGGACCGGGTGTGGAGATTATTGCTCCCGACGTGGCGATCGCCGCGCTCATCGCCCTCGCGGTTCTTTTCGCGCTGGTTGAGAACCCGGTCTTCGGCGCACGGATTCCCGGGAAGGTGGAGTTGTTCGGATTCCGGAGCTCGGTG
>DASUZC010000235.1:0-6360 GCA_036377095.1 Gemmatimonadaceae bacterium | reverse complement strand
TCGGTCGACCAAAACAAAACCCCCGCCAATCGGCGGGGGTTTTGTTAAAAAGAGGGCGGCGCTCGAGCCCAGTAAGTGAGTTACCGCTTTTTCGCGTTGTCGCTCGGGCTCTTGACCTTCACGGTTGGAACCTTGATCGCCGCGGTGTCCTTCTTCACCTCAACCTTCGGCACCGTCACGTTGGCAGTGTCGGTACCGACCTCTACCGACGGAGTGTGAATCGTGTCCGTCTGTGTTCCAACGACAGGCTTCTCGACCTGATACTCCCCCTCCCCCGTCTTCTTGCATGCCGAAATCGAGACTACGGCCAGCACGGCCGCAACTACCGCGAACTTGCGCACGAGCGCCTCCTCAGAAGTGTGTTCGCCGGAAGACCCGGCAACATCCCAGTTGTTGCTCAATCCTCGAATGCCTCGCGCTGCATTTTTCGCACGCGCCGAAGCTCGTAAACCTGCGCCACCTCGCCACCGATGATGAAGATAAAGGAGGCGTAGTAGACCCAGATTACGACCAACACCAATGCAGCGACCGTGCCGCTGTAGAAGGACCCCGGATTAAACGACCGCACATAGGCGGAAAACGCACGTTTTGCAACCTCAAGCATCACGCTCGTAAACAGCGCGGCAATCAACGCCGTGCGCCAGCGAATCTTCCGGTGTGGCAGGAACTTGTAGAGCGAAAAAAACATCGTCGCGATGAACGAGAAGGCCAGCAGCTGGCCGAGATTGTATTCCAGCTGGCCCATCAGCTCTTTCCGCATCCCGAAATCGGAGAGAACCGAGACCCCGCGTGACGTCGCGATCGCCAGATACGCACTCAGTGCCGTGTAAGCGACGAGCAGCAAGCTCGACACGACGGTCATTTCGATGTCGAAGATCTTGCCCGCGATGATGCCGCGGTCCGTGTCGATGTCGAAAATCGCGGCCAGCACAGTGCGCAGCGATCCGAAGAGTCGCGTCGAAAACCAGATAAATCCGATGGAGCTGTAAATGGTGAGCGTTCCGCTGCGCTTGATGACCTCGGGGAGAATGCTGGCCGCCGGCCCCGAATCTCCCGGCGGGTGAGGAGGCATGAACTTGTCGATAATGGTCAGCACTTCAGCGGACGTCGTGTCAGGCGACTGATTCAGCAGATAGACCAGACCCGTCGCCAGCAGCAGGAAAAAAGGAACGGCGGCAAGCAGGATGTTGAATGCAATGCCGCCGGCGAGGAAGAAGACGTTGTCTTCGCCGCTGTTATCCCAGACTCGCTTTGCGTAATCGCGAAGCAGCCACCCGAGACGGGCCGCCAGCGAGCGCTGCGGCACTAGCTGTCTTTGTAAGCCGCTTTGGTATCGGCGATGCGCTGCTCCAGCTCGCCACGCGCCTCACGCGCCGCGGCACGCCCCGCGTGATACGCGTTCGACACTCTTCGCTTCTTGTCGTCGACTGCGTCGAAGGTCGCCTCGATGCGCTCCTCGACAGTCGCGCGAACCTCGCGGAACTTGTCAGCGACGTTCTCGCTGACATCCTCCACGAAACCCTGAGCGTTTTCCTGAACGCGGCGCGCGCTACGCGCGAGTCCGGCACGCGTTTCTTCACCGCTTTGCGGGGCAAACAGCAACGCGGCTCCGGCACCGAGGGCAATGCCGAGCAGAAACGGTCCGATTCCCACATCACTCTTCTCGACGATTACGTAGGGCCCCGCACCGTAGTACGGATCTTCGTCCTCGTAGTAGAAATCCGGATCGTCGATGTCGTCGTCCTGATCCCTCGTTTGCCACCTCATGAGCTGCCCCCTTATCGCTTCTTCGCTTTTGATTTCGCAGCGGTTGGCGCCGGGCCTTTCGCTGGCTTTGCCACTTTCCCCGCACTCGGAGTTGCATCCTTTGCAGCACGCACACCGTTCGAGGTACCGCTACCCGAACCCGCATCCGCGGGCTTGCCGTTGAGTAACGATGCAATCTCCGCGCGCACGTCGGCCGCCGGTATTCCAACCATGCTCGCGGTCCGATTGTAATCGCCGTTGGTCGAGGCGAAAGCGCGCAGCACGAGCTGTCGCCGGGTCTCGGCGAGCGTTGCGCCGGGCGGTACCGTGAGCGACATCGACGTGTCACCACGCCGTAGATGTCTGGGCATGATGTCGCCCGCTTTGATCTTGTCTCCGCGCGTCATGATCACAGCACGCTCGACCGCGTTCTTGAGCTCGCGTACGTTGCCCGGCCAGTTATACGACAGGATCCAATCCCAGGCAGGCTCGTCGAAGCTCGTGACCGGCTTCCCGTTTTGCTCCGCGAAACGCGCCAGGAACTCATTCGCCAGCAGCTTGATGTCGCCAACACGCTCACGAAGCGGCGGCAGGAACAGCTCCACGACCGCCAGTCGATAATAGAGATCCTCGCGCAGATCATTCTCCGAGAGCGCCTTTTGCACATCGCGGTTGGTCGCCGCGAGAATGCGGATGTCGACGTCGATCTCCTTCTTACCGCCCAGGCGCCGGATGCTTCTGGATTCGATCGCGCGCAGAAGCTTGACCTGGATATCGGGCGGCATCTCGGCGACTTCGTCGAGGAAGATCGTGCCACCATCAGCCATCTCGAATGCGCCCGGCTTTTCGTTCACCGACCCGGTGAACGCTCCCTTCTCGTGACCGAATAGTTCATTCTCGAGAATGTCTTTCGGCAGCGCGGCACAGTTGAGGGCGAAGAACGGTCCCTTGGATCGCTCGCTCTTCGCGTGGAGTGCGCGCGCTACCAGCTCCTTGCCGGTTCCTGATTCGCCGAAGATCAGCACGCTGGCGTTCGAAGGAGCGACGGCTTCAATGATCTGATAGACCGCGCGCATCTCCTCCGACTGTCCGGTGAGCTCGCCGTAATGAGTCAGCCCTTCGAGCTTCGATGACAGCTCGCGGTTTTTCTGCTGGACGTTGAATTTGTCTAGCGCCTTCGGGATCAGCGCCTTGAGTCGATTGAGCTTGTCCGCGGTAAGCGGCTTCTCGATGTAGTCGTACGCGCCCTCGCGCATCGCCTGCACCGCCGAGTCGACGGTCGCCTGCCCGGTGACGATGATGCACTCGGTCGGGATCTGGCGCTGCTGCAGCTCCTTCAGCAGTCCCAGTCCGTCTACTTTCGGCATCTTGAGATCTGCGAGCACCACACCGTATGGCTCCGCACCGAGCTGGTCGAGCGCTTTCTGACCGTCTACGGCAACGGCAACATCGTAACCCTCATCGCGCAAAATCGCGCTGAGACCTTCCGTTATCGAACGGTCGTCATCTGCGATGAGTACCTTGGGGTGCTTCATCTCAGTCTTTGGAATGGCTGTATCCTTCGGGCAAGACTTGTAATATAACGTTTGAACCGCGCTGTTCGACCGTTATGCCGATGGCGCTGGCCAACTGTTGGATATCGGACATTACAGCTGACGCGTCAGGATTTAGCGCGAACTCGGCGCTAATGCCACCGTCCCTGGCTGACGTTGCTTTCGCATCGTTGCGCCCTGCAACCGCAGCGCTCACGAGCGCCAAGAGCCCGTTCGTCAGCACGGTCGCCTCTGCTATTTGCAACCGAGCCCTGTCGGCGAACGACACAACCTCTCCCGAGATTGGATCGCGGCTGCAACGGCTTCGCACCACTTCAAGGTTTACGGCGACGCCGCTGAGAGCGTTGCGAATCTCGTGACCGGCGCGACGGATCACTTCGCGAAGGACTTGTGACTCGCTCGCCTCGCGACGAGCGTCAGTCACTCAGATCAGCGTCGTCAGGCGCGGCTTCAACAACCGCCAGGTCCGGATGCGGCTGTGGCTTGTGCTGCTCAACCGGCTTGACGAATCGATCGACTACCTCGCGCGTGTTGACGACCCCGAGTTGCGTGAACAGGAAGCTGAACTTTTCATCGTATGCCTTTGCCAGCTTCGCCTTCACATCAGGCGGCAGATCCCACATACGCTTCTTGAACGGACCAATAGCTTTCTTGCGGGTCTTGTAGAAGAATTGCTCGTCCGTGTCGCTCGGCTTTCGCTCGTCTTTCGCGTTCTGACGAAGCCATTCGTAAATCTCGTCGCGCAGCTCACGCGGCATGTAGTCGAACAGCATCGTCTGGAAGTTCGTCGCCAGGTGAATCTCGGCGGTTTCGGTGCGCGGGAAATTGTGGAACGCGTCGTCAGGAAGTGTCGAGGCGCCATGCTGAACCGCCCCCGCGAGTCCGTACTTCTCGCGCGCGACTTTGGAAAGCCTGGCAAGCGTGTCGAAATCGATCTTCACGTCGGCGATGCTGCCATCCGCGAGCACAACGCCGCCGTGGGTGGTACCCGACTGCACACTGATTTTCGATAAGCCCTCGGTGCCTTTCGCTCGCTTGTTGAGCGTGGCGTTAAACCCGTCCATGTAGGCGACGAGCTCCTCGACCGTGGAGTTCTCCGTGCCCACTTCGCCGATCTCGCCACCAACGGAAATTGTCACACCCTCCGGCTCCAGCTCTCTCACTGTGAGAGCGAGCTCGACACCCTGCTCGTAATTCTTGCGCTGCTGCTCGTCGAGATTGGGCTTGGAGAGATCGACCAGCGTCGAAGTATCGACATCGATGTTATAGAAACCGGCCGCAATTGCTTCGCGAGCCAGCTGCTTGACCCCGTTCACTTCGGTGACAGGATCGACAGCAAACTTCTTGGCGTTGACCTGGAAGTGATCGCCTTGAATGAAAACCGGCCCACGGAATCCCTCGCGCAGTGCAGCGGCCAGCATCACAGTCACGTACTCGGCGGGCCGCTGATCGGTATACGCAATCTCGGAGCGCGCAATCTCCAGAATCAGAGCGCCAACTTTCAGCTTCACTGCCTGGCGGAACACCGATCGGCCGGTGTCGTAGGCCATGCCGCGGATGTTCATTGCCGGAACAGTGAACCCGCCGCACTTCCCCGCGCCGCGCGCCTTGTAGAGATCGTGGATCGAGGCGGCCTGCACCCCGACGGACTGACCGATCTCCCAGATCAGCCACCGCGCGTCATCGCGATCGTCCTGATCTCCGAATACTGCGGTGTAGGCGAGTTTGTCCATCGCCGGACTGGCGATGGCTGATTCATCGTGGACCGTCACTTTTCCGTCGAGGACGGTCACTGCTTTGCTGAAGGGATTGGCAAACATGTTAGGTGGAAAGTAAGCGGGAAGCGGGGGAGGCGGGAGGCGGGACCCGGGAAGCGGTTGCAGCTGGCCGTGATCCGTTACCAGTTACCCGCTACCCGCTTCTCGCTACTCGCTTCTCGCTACCCGCTACCCGCTACCCGCTTCCCGCTTCCCGCTTCCCCCTACACCACCCACCGAGGATCAGCCTTCGGCAACAACTCCCACTCCTTCTTCGCCTCGTCTACGCCGGGACGGCCCAATAATGCGTAGGCGAACTGTTTGCCGAGCTCGACTCCCGGCTGGTTGAACGCGTCGATCTCGTACAGCTGGCCGGCATAAGCGGTCGCCAGCTCGAGGAGCATCATCAGCTCGCCAACATTTTCCGGATCGACCTTGTCCAGTGTGATGGTCATGTTGGGGCGGCCGCGACGCGCCAGGGCGCCCGCCGTTGCGCGTTGCTCGATGTCTATGAGCTCGCCGAGGCTATGCCCGCCCAAATAGCCAAGCTCTTTGACGTCCTTGAAGCCGGCTGGAATCCGAACGTCGGTCGCGCGATCGCGAACGCCGACAAACGTTACGGTTTTGTCGGCCGGGCCTTCCATGAAAAGCTGGACCTGGGCGTGCTGGTCGGTTGCGCCCAGCGCAGCGAGTGGGGTCGAGCCGACTGACGTCCCATCCTTTCTCTTTTTGCCGAGACTCTCCGCCCACAGCTGCACGAACCAGGCGGCGAAATCGCGCAGTGGATCGGAGTAAGGCATGAACACCGCAATTGCTTTCTTCAGCTGCGTGTCGGCGAGCCATTGCAGCATCGCGTAAACGCCGGCCGGGTTTCTGGCGACGTCATCAGTCTCACAGCGTTTTGCCATGTCACCCGCGCCGACGAGCAAGGACTTCACGTCGATGCCGATGAGCGCTGCGGGCAGAGTTCCAACCGGCGTGAGGACACTGAAACGACCGCCGACGCTTGGCGGTATATCGAGCGCAGGCACACCCAGCTTCTGCGCGAGGGGACGCAAAGCGCCCGACTTCGGATCGGTGACGAAGACAATGTGATTCTTCAAATCCACCGTCGCCGACATCAGCCGTTCGTGGACGATGAGGAACTGCGACATCGTCTCGGCTGTCCCACCAGACTTGGACGTCACGATAAAGAGTGCTCGATCGAACTTCAGTCTTCCCAGCAGCGCGGCGATGGTTTCGGGATCGACATTGTCCAGCACGTGCAGCCGAGGAAAACCGCCGCGCGCTTTCTCGTCGAGCAT
>DASUZC010000234.1:0-3676 GCA_036377095.1 Gemmatimonadaceae bacterium | reverse complement strand
ACCATCTCGCTGCTTTTCCCCCGCTGTCGCTCGACACCATTAACCCGAGTGACGACGGTCAAACTGTCGAGGTCCGGAAGCTCTGATGACTCCTCTCCCAGAGGACAAAAGGTATCAAATCCCTTCGCTCTGGTCCACTGTGAATCCGCCTTTTGAAGGTCGCGCGCTGTCACATCGTTGACAGCCACGATTCCCCGAATGCCGCGGATCGCCTCATCCTCTGACACCCGGCTGAGGGTCTTCCCCACAATCACTCCGATCTCGCCTTCGTACTCGACACGGTTCGAGATCTCGGGGAGCACGATTGCCTCGCTCTCCCAGATCACGGTCGACGGCGGTTTCAGAAATATCAGCGGCTCCTTGGGCACTTCGTTGCCGAGCTCCTTTGCGTGCTCGGCGTAGTTGCGACCGACGCAAACGATTTTTCCGGGCCGCGATTTGATCGTGCGCATATCAGTTAGTCACGGATGTGGGGTTAAAGTTGCTGGGTGCGCTCGGGCCGCTCGACCAGATTCACGTCGAGTGCGCGATCCGGTAAGCAACATTCCGCGACGCGCCCAGCGCAGTAACGAGGTGCTGCATTACCTCACGGGGTTCCTTCCCGGACGCTCGCAGCTCTCGCGCAGCGGAGCTCAGCTCGTCTTCCGACAATGCACGTTCCTCGGCCGCGGCAATTACCAGCACCACTTCGCCTCGCGGCTCGGCATCCCGGTAGATCATCTCCAGCTCCGCAATCGTACCGCGCTTGAACTCCTCGAATTGCTTCGTCAGCTCTCGAGCAACGACCGCGTCTCGCTCGCCGGCTCCCGCCTTCACGAGATCGTTGAGGGTCGCGCTGACTCGATTGGCAGCCTCGAACAGAACCGAGGTCGCGCGACTGCTGACGACGTCGTTGAGTGCATCGCTGCGTTCGGCGCCTTTGCGCGGTAGAAATCCGAAGAAAGCGAAGCGCTCGAGCGACATTCCCGATCCGACGAGTGCCGCCATCACCGAGGACGCACCGGGAACTGGCACTACCGCGATGCCGGCATCCACTGCGGCGCTCACCAACCTGGAACCGGGGTCCGAGATGAGCGGCGTGCCTGCGTCCGAGATGAGCGCGATGGAGTCACCAGCCTCGAGTCGCGCTACCAGCCGCGGCGTCTCTTTCGCTTCGTTGTGCTCGTGGTAGGAACTCACCGGCGTGGTGATGCGAAAGTGATTGAGGAGGCGCCGGGAATGTCTGGTATCCTCTGCAATGACAAGCGCGGCCGAGGTAAGTATTTCGACCGCGCGAAACGTCATGTCGCCAAGATTTCCGATCGGCGTGCTCACCAGATACAGCGTACCCGTGCCGCCGCTCTTCGCCCGCGTCGTAATCTCCCTTGAGGAGCTCACGAATCGCCAGGGCGCTGTCGCCGCTTAGGCCGCGGCGTGCTGCTTGAACTTTTCCGCGAGCGCCGGCTTGCCAACGAAGCCGATCACCTGATCGACGAGCTTGCCGTCCTTAAAGAAGAGAATGGCCGGGATCGAGCGAACGTTGAATTTGGTCGATGTCTTGATGTTCAGGTCGACATCAACTTTGGCAACTTTGGCCTTTCCCTCGTATTCCACGGCGAGCTGATCGAGAACGGGGGCTACCATGCGGCAGGGTGCGCACCAGGTCGCCCAGAAATCGACAACCGCGAGTCCTTTGTGCTGCTCGATCTGTGACTCGAAAGTGGCGTCGCTTACTTCAACTGCATTAGACATTTTGAATCTCCCAACCGCAGGATACCCCGCGGAGCTTCGTCTGTTAGTTTTTCGAGGATCGGGGGCCGCTTCTCAACGAAGGACCACACGACTCTCTTCAATAAACTTAATGACCCGATCAACCCCGCGCGGGACGCGTGTATCGCACATTGGGATCGCGGTGAAGGCCCTTGCGGAGACCCTGCCGTTCTTTCGCGACGTGCTGGGTTTGACGGAAATCCCGCTCGACGACGCTGATGGCGCGAGTATCGTCGGACTAAGCGCCGGCGAGTCCATTGTCGAGCTCCTCGAGGCCGAAAATGAAGAATCCCCGATCGCTCGCTTCATCGACAAGCGAGGCCCGGGGATTCATCACATTTGCTTCTCCGTCGACGACCTCGATGGCACTCTCGATCGTTGCCGGCGCGCCGGTGTTCAGCTCATCGACGAAAAGCCGCGCCTCGGCGCCGAGGGAAAGCGAATCGCGTTCCTACACCCTAAATCGACCGGCGGTGTGCTGGTCGAGTTATCCGAGCACTAGTTGCCCGGGTTGCCGCAGAAGTCGCGTACCGCGGCGATATCGATGTTGTCGACGTACCAGCGCTTGCCGGGGCCCTTGATCGTGAAGAACGTAGTCTGGCGGGTGAGGGTCCCCTTCTTGAGCTCGACGCGAACGTCGCGGTGCCCCTGTAGTCCCTGGGAGTCGCCGAGAACGCGAGCCGAATCATGCGCGAAGTAGCAGGCGAGGATGATCTCGCGCTTCTCGAGCTCGGTGCGATCCATCGTCTCCCGTGCGGGACCGTCCTTGGTGCCAAAAACGATCGACATCGCCTGCAGATCTTTGGCATTAACCGCTCTCAGAAACTGCTCGACGGCGAGCCCTGGTGCCGCCGCGCCGGTCAACTGACCGGTATTGCCCGTGTTGCGCGTAGCGCTCGAGCATGCAGCAAGCAGAAGCAGACCGGCGATTTTTCTAAAGGACACGATAGAATTCTCCACGAAGTTTGAGCTGCGACCTACGGACGCGAATAATGCGGGCAAAGCAACAACGGCTCTACATCAACATCGACCACGTCGCCACACTAAGGCAGGCGCGGCGCGGCCGTCAACCTGATCCGGTCGAAGCGGCGCTCGCCTGCGAGGCAGCCGGGGCTGACGGCATCACCGCCCACCTGCGTGAAGATCGCCGCCACATTCAGGATGACGATGTCGAGCGCCTCAAGAAAGCAGTGCGCACCTACTTCAACCTGGAAATGGCGTGCGTAGCAGAGATGCTCGAGATCGCCCGCAACATTAAACCCCAGCAAGTCACGCTGGTGCCGGAGCGCCGTGAAGAAGTCACCACCGAAGGTGGTCTCGATATTCTGAGCGAGCCAAAGCGGATACAAAATGCTGTCGATGCCCTCAGCGAGGCGGGAATTCGCGTCAGTCTCTTCATCGACCCGACGCGGGCGGCGGTCGAACAATCGCGAAAGCTCGGTGTGCCGGCGATCGAGTTGCACACCGGGACCTACTCTCACGACCCATCCTCAGCCGCGCCGATCGGCGCGTTACGGGACTCGGCGCGACGTGCCGCCGATCTCGGCATCGCCGTTCATGCCGGGCACGGTCTGACGGTAGCCAATGTCGCCCGCGTGGCCGAGATCCCCGAGGTGGAGGAGCTCAACATCGGCCACTCGATTGTCAGCCGCGCCGTATTCGTCGGCCTGGACGCCGCTGTAAAGGAGATGCGCGAAGCGATGCGTGCTGCTCGGTCGTCATAAGGTGTCCTGCTTTGACTGTGGGCGCGGAGGCGTCCACCTTTCGCGTTTGACACGGAGACAGCACCGATGACGATGCCGGGCCGGCTGCTTGACTATTTCGCTCTCGAGGCGAGTGAGTACCTCACTCGTCTGGAAACGCTCGTCGGAAAGTCGGGAATGCAGTCATCCGATGCGACACAGTTCGTTGCCGCTGCGCGCGGCCT